>JBFMDH010000037.1 GCA_040754075.1 Acidobacteriota bacterium | reverse complement strand
TTGGTCATCTGATCTAAAATCTGGTTGACGAAAGTCATAAGCCAATCTCCGATTGTCTGGTGTCTGGAAACATCCATTTAATCGGTATTGGCTTATTTTTTCATCTCATTTTTTGTCCGAACCATTGTTTGTGAGTATACTTATTATTTGCACGATTATGGGAACCTCATTTGTTAGATGTATGGGTGCCTCGCAATCATGGCAACCACAACATAAAGCCGTAATACAAAAATGGTTACAAAAAAAAATAAACTTAAGACTTGCAGTGGAGGATGATTGCATTGACTGTAAGGAATCAATAACAGCAATTCACCAAGGTGGCGGAATTTGGAAACCTATACCTAATTATCATCCCTATTATGCTGTTGGAGATTTTAATGGGGATAGTAAGCAAGACTTTGCTATCGTTCTGATAGATAAAAACAAGCAAACGAGGAAATTCGTGCTTGCAGTATTCAATGCCCCTTTTACAGAGAATAATCTGCCGTCTTTTTTGGCAGAAGGCTTAGACCTAAGTACAGGAGGACTATTCTTTGGACCACCTCGCCCCAAACCGTATCGTTTAGTCATAGGCCCTTTTGAAAGTGATAATACCCTACTCCTTATCCCCAAAGGGAAAACTTATTTTCTTAAATAATCCAAATTCAGGGTATATGCCTAGCAATTATGATTTTGGTGTAAAAATGATTTTAATTTTTTCTTTTGCACTGTTGGGGGTATCTTGCTCGACTAGTTCACCGCCACTTGATAAAGAAATCTATGGCAAAGTAACCCTTAATAATCAATGGCAAGAGATTACTTTTAAAGAGCCTTTAACTCCTGAGAGACAAATCAGTGAATTAGTAATTTGGCTTGCTGAAGAGAAGAACTATTGTGCGGATTTTCCATCAGGGAAAATTAAAACTTCTGATGGGAGTTTAATGATTCCAGAAGGCCAAATTATTGCTCAAGATGGTACAGTTTATGAGTTGCACAGTGTCGGTTTAAGCAACACGGGAGTAACTTTAGGAGGATACGTGCCTAACAAAACTCTCAGTATCCCCAAAGACAAGACTTATACAAAAGTGCGTCTTCGATGTTCCCAACCTTTGGTATGTCGGCAGATAGTTTGGCGCAACTATAATCCTTGGGATTATAAATAGTCGTATGTTGTTGGGACTGCGAAGGCAGTTGCAATGATTGAAACAAGCAACCCAGTTGCAAGGATTCTATTGGTCGTTGGTTATTGCGTCCTGTGCTTTATCCTTTTATCAGTTACTTACCCAATCTCAGATCGGTTTGCGCAAATGGTTCAGGTGTCTCACACCACGATTATTTTTGAATACCTCTTTATGAGCCTTATCGTTACTTTCATTGGTCTGGTTGGGGTGCCTGTGCTGACCTTGTGGGCTAAGGAATCCCGCCTGAATGAGCGTTTTGATTCGCGTGGTTACGTCCTTTATTGTATTAGCGGCGTTTGGGTACTGGATGGTGCCGATGCAGAGTCCCGAACCCAGTCTTTCTTTCATAAGAGTGCCATTTTTTTCAGAATTTAAATTCCTGATTTTCATTTTTTATGATGCGCCGGCTTTTGCTGTACTTGCCGGAGTTTATTACTGGAAATAACTTCACCAATCTATCAACAATCTCACTTTGCCGATTGACAAGCCGGCTAATTTATAAAATCATATCGCATTCGCTTGCCCTGAGAATCGCTTCTCTGAAACAATAATTCACCCCCTGCTTTTATTAAAAAATATTCTCGGTTATAACGGAAAAGAGATTTGAAGTATGGAAAACCGGACTCATCACAGTGGAACAAGACCAACGGTCAGCAATAAACAGGTCGTCCTGATTTTTATGATTGGCATCTTCATGATGTTTGTCGCTTTCTGGGCGGGACTCGCCGTCATTAAAGGGAGTATCACGCCAGATGCCGGTGAAAACAGAAACGCCGTGACGCATCAGAAAAAAGCGACAACCGCACAAGAGGCTTCAATCAATCCGGCAGTCAATTTGGAATCGAATGCAACCAGTGAAACGCCCACGGCTGAAACCCGCTACGTGATTCACGTCGCCTCGTGCGGCACCCGTGAAGAAGCCGAAAAATATGAACTCGAATTGAAACGCGCAGGCTATTTAAGCGCCTATGTCAAACAGTCCACAGACGGACTCTATCACGTAGACATCGGCATCTATAAAGAACGCCAGGACGCGCAACAGGCTGCCAACGATCTCTCATTGCATTACAAACAGACGATGATTTATCAAAACGATAAACATTAAATATTTTTTCCTGAATCGCCCACATCAAATTTATGCTGGTTCAACTCGAAGGATTAAAACCCAAAGCCGCACCCCGACTCCCCGAATGGTTACGTAAACCTGAGCGTCACGCCGAAGCCGATCACGATTTGAAAGTGCTGTTGCGTCGGCGCGCTTTGCACACGGTTTGCGAAGAAGCGCGTTGCCCGAATCGCAATGAATGTTTTGCGCGGGGAGCCGCGACCTTCATGATTTTGGGCGATATTTGCAGCCGCAGTTGCGGATTCTGCTCCGTCAAAACCGGACGCGGGTTGCCGATGCAGTCGCTCGCCGCAGAACCCGAACAGGTCGCCGAAGCCGCCGCGCAACTTGATCTTCGTTACGTGGTCATCACTTCGGTCAATCGCGATGAACTCGCGGATGGCGGCGCGACGCATTTTGCCAAAACCATTCACGCCGTGCGTCGTCGTTTGCCTGCCGCGCAAATCGAAGTGCTGACGCCCGACTTCAAAGGCAATCTTGAAGCCTTGCATCTGGTGCTTGATGCTCGACCTGACACTTACAATCACAATGTCGAATCGGTGCCCAGACTTTATCGAGTGGTGCGACCGCAGGCGGATTATCAGCAGTCGCTCGAGGTATTGAAAGCAGCGCACGCTTATGCGCCCGATATTTTGACCAAGTCGGGATTGATGGTTGGTTTTGGCGAACGCCGCGACGAAGTCAAACGCCTGCTCGAAGATTTGCGAACTCACGATGTCGATGTCGTTACCATCGGTCAATATCTGCAACCGACCCGAAAGCATTTGCCGGTTGCAGAGTATGTCCACCCGGATATTTTTGCCGAGTATCAGGCGTTTGGTGAAAGTCTGGGATTTCGCGCGGTGTTTGCCGGTCCCCTGGTGCGCAGTTCTTACATGGCTGACCTCGTACACCAACAAGCCCTTTAATTGCGGATTGCGAATTGCGGATTGCGGATTGAAGGTTTGCTTGTCAAAATTTCCGCGAGCGATTCAAACCGTAGACGGATAAATGATGAAAGCATCCAAATTTCAATATCCGAAATTCACCATCCGCAATCTGAAATTTAATCCCGGTAAGCTTTTCGATTCATCGCTTATAAACCTTCTCTCATTAAGTAAAGGTTCTTCAATTAAGTCAATCCGCAATGGGAATAATTCGCAATCCGCAATCCGCAATCCGCAATTGAAAGCTATTTGCAATCACAGCAGTTTTCCGCCTTCGGAAGGAACTTTTTCGCAAGAGGACATCCTCGCCGCGCGTTTGCACGTCACCAAAGTTTTGCCTTATCAACAAGCCTCGCCGCCTTTTGTCAACAGCCTGTTTTTAGCCGTCGTATCGGGCTTTCTGCTGGTCTTCGCGTTTCCCAACTGGGGACTGTGGTCGCTCGGTTGGGTGGGCGTTGCGCCGCTCATTATGGCGGTGGCGCGTGAGCAAAAATTCTGGCGTTCGTTCTGGTTAGGGTGGACGACCGGCACAATTTTTTATCTGGGCACATCCTACTGGGTCACTTATTCGATGCATCACTATGGCGGCATTCCGCTGTGGATAAGTTACTTGATTGCTTTACTCATTGCCGCGATTTTCGGGGTGTTTACCGCCTTGTTTGCGGGCGTTCTGGGATTGGCGATAAAAGCCTTCGGCGGCTGGGCGATTTTAACTGCGCCCCTGTTATGGGCAGCAAGCGAATGGTTGCGATTTGAGGTGACGGGCGTCGGTTGGAATCAACTCGGTTATTCGCAGGCGTTTCAACCCATCATTATTCAAATGGCGAAACTCGGCGGGGTTTATCTGGTGAGCGCGTTTCTGGTAGCTATCAGCGCCGCCGTGGTCTATTCGCTGGTCTATCTCGGTTATCGTCGCGGCTGGCTCGCCTTCACAATTGCCGGCGTGCTCGCCATCATTGTTGTGCTCTGGGGTATGTGGCAGATTCCGATCAAATCGCCACGAGGGTCGCTCAATATAATAATTGTTCAACCGAATGTTCCAATCAACGGGGATTGGGGCAATGAAAAATTTGAAACCGAGATGCTCTTGCGGCACATCGCGCTTACCGATTCGGAGATAACGACGTTTCTTAACCCGGAGGGAAAAGTAGATGTGAATGGCGTTGAACAAAACTCGACAACCGGAGCAGAGAAAAAACGCATTGATTTAGTTATCTGGCCTGAATCGCCGATGAATTTTCAATACGAGCGCGATGAGAAATTGAAGAAGCGACTCGCGGAGTTTACCAGACGCCACAAGGTCTATTTGCTCATCAATGGTTGGGGCGAAGCTAAAAGTGGTGACGCCAAAGATGCGACTTACAACAGCGCGTTGCTGATTAGCCCAAGTGGTGAGCTAATCAGTCGCTATGATAAACTGGCATTGATGCCGTTTGGCGAATACGTTCCGGCGCGTGGTTGGATTCCCTTTATGGATAAAATTCCGGCGCTGGTGGCTGATGTGACGGCAGGCAAAGATTTGGCGCTTGGTGAAATCGCTGACGCGAAAATCGGCACCATGATTTGTTTTGAAGCCACACGACCCGACCTTGCTCGTCGCTTTAGAAAAGCGGGCGCGTCAACGATTGTGCAGCTTTCCAATGAATCGTGGTTCGGGCCGACCGCTGCGGCGCGACAGGTGCTGGCGCACGCGGTTTTTCGCGCCGTTGAAAACAATATCGAGTTGATTCGCGTAACCAATTCAGGCGCGTCGGCACAGATTACCGCAAATGGCGACGTGCTTAACGAAACGCCGATGTTTGAAACCGCAACCCGCGTCTGGAGCGCCAGCAGCAGTGATGAAATGCAAAATTCGCCTGCAACTGTTTACACGCGCCTCGGTGATGTACTGGCAATTATCTGCGCTGTATTGAGTGCAGGGCTGATGATTGCGGCAATAATTTTTGAACGCTTAAAAAAGAAAGACGAAGACAATGATTGATGAATTGAGAAATAGATACGAAGACCTTTCAGCAAGAGTCTCAGAACTCAGGAGGTTTCTTTGACGCAGATGCCAAACGTAAAGAACTGGCGCGTGTCGAAGAAGAAATCGCCAAACCCGATTTCTGGAATGACCAGGAGAAAGCGCAAAAGGTTTTAAAACAGCGTAGCCGTCTGGAAAACGCCGTGAAAAAATCGGAAACCTTCGTGCGCGATGTGGAAGACGCCGCCGTGCTTTTTGAATTTGCTGCCGAAGACGAAAGCTCTTTGAAAGAATTGCAAACCCTGCTTGACCGTTTGCAAAGCGAAGTCGAAGAGACCGAAACCGAGATGTTGCTTTCCGGTCGCAACGATGCGCGCAATGCGATTGTCACCATCAACGCCGGAGCGGGCGGCACAGACGCCCAGGATTGGGCGCAGATGCTTTTGAGAATGTATCTGCGTTGGGCTGAACGACGGGGCTTTAAAACCGAACTGGTGGATGAACAGCCGGGCAAAGAAGCCGGAATCAAGAGCGCCACCTTCACGCTTGAAGGCGAATACGCTTATGGATTGATGGCTGCCGAAGCCGGTGTGCATCGCCTCGTTAGACTCAGTCCCTTCAACGCCGGGTCGAGTCGCGAAACCAGTTTCGCATCGGTGTTCGTGTATCCCGAAATCGAAGAGGATGTCGAGATTGAAATTCAGGAAAAGGATTTGCGCGTTGACACCTATCGTTCGACGGGCGCAGGCGGGCAGCACATCAACACTACGGATTCGGCTGTGCGCATCACCCATTTGCCGACGGGGTTGGTGGTCACTTGTCAAAATCAACGCTCGCAACATCAGAACCGCGAAGTCGCCATGCGCATTTTGAAATCGCGGCTTTATGAACTCGAAATGGAGAAGCGTCGCGCCGAGACCGCGCAGCTTGAAGAATCGAAGCGCGATATTTCTTTCGGTTCGCAGATTCGCAACTATGTGCTGCATCCTTATCGTCTGGCAAAAGATGTGCGCACCAAATATGAACGTTCGGATGTGGACACGGTTCTGGATGGCGATTTGGATGATTTCATCAAAAGCTATCTGGTGCATAAGAGCAAGGGCGCGCTTGAAAGTGCCGCCGCCAGTGTTGAGTAATCGAAAGTGACCGTAGCCCGACCGTCAGGGAGGCATAATGTGAACCCGTTGAGGAAGGGTCTAAAGACCGCGACGATTCGTGAAATGCAGTCAGCGACCGCTTGTTCAACTTAAATTATTTTCGCGTAAAATATTGAATTGAAGCCGCAGGAAGGCGAAACCGTTGGGTGAATAGTTTGAAGATTCAGTGGCTCTTGAAATTATTCAGCGAACGCTTCTGAAAAAGTTAGCGCCTTTTTGCGGCTTCAGGTTTTTGTGGCTTTTATTCTTGAGGCAGATTGTCGTAAGATTCGCTGGAGAAAATGGGGGCGAGTTCATGAGCAGTAAACCACGGGTTAAAAAAGCGAACAAACGTTCGCTTGCCAATGAAATTTTAGCAATAGTTCTGGCATTGATTGCCATCCTGCTTTTGCTAAGCCTTGTTACCTACGACCCGAAAGACCCAAGCTGGCATTCGGTCGGACCCCAACAAAAACCTACGAATTTCATCGGCGCATTCGGCGCTTATGCGGGCAATCTGCTGCTCGAATGGTTCGGCATTGCGGCGCTGGCGATTCCGCTTTTGCTGGCGTTTATCGGTTGGCGAATGTTTTTCAACGAATCGCTCAGCGTGCCTTTGCGCAAAGGTATCAGCTCAACTTTTCTGCTCATTGCGCTCTCAGGATTTTTGGCGCTCTTTCCGAAAATGGGACTCGCCATGCTTGAACACTCGTCGAGCAATGGCGGCATGGTCGGCTACATCGTCGAAGGCGCCTTCGCGGGCGTGTTGAATACGATTGGCGCGGCAATTGTACTAACCTTCGCAATGGCGGTTTTGTTGATGCTGACGCTGGAATTATCCGTGAGCCACATCGCTGCGTGGGTGCGCTCTGTAAAACAGAGCGGCGTGATTACCAACAAATCGGGGCTTGGTTTTACAGAGCGTTTACGAGGCTGGTGGGCAGAACATCGTGAACGTCGCCGGATTGCCGCAGAGGAACGCCGTCAATTTGAAGCTGAACAACTGAGGCTTGAGGAAGCGGAAAATTTAGCTCGTGAACGCGAAACTCAGGCTGAAACGCGGCGCAAAAAACTGAGCGAAGAGAATCGCGAAAAACGTGTCAAAGAAGAAAAGCCGGTTGCTGCGGTACTGGCAGATGCTTTAAAGAAAGAGGAAGCTTCGGAAGTTAAGCCGGAACCGATTATTACACCAGTGGTTGCAAAACCCGTTCGCACAGAAGCCGCGCAAAACGGCAATCCGAAAATCGAGTCAGCAAAAGACGAATTGAAAGAGCCGCAACGGCTGGTTGCAACGGCGCAAACCACGCAAACCACTGCTACAAACGGGCAGGCGACAACTCCTGCTGCAAGCGAAGCGACAGACCCGGCAACGCCTGCGCCGAATGCCCGCACCCATGCGGCAGCCGCTTATCGCGCTTATACGACAAAGACCGAGCAGTTAAAAGCCGGTCGCGATTTGGCAAGCGAAATCACCATGGACCCGGATGTTGTCGAGATGACCTCGACGGCTTACATTGAACGCACCGTTCCGACCAAGCCGCTCGGCACCGCCAAACCCGAAAAAGAGGAAACCTCCAGGCGCAAAGTCGTTGTCCAAAAAGCGCATTATGAAATGCCGTCGATTGGTTTGCTCGAAGTGCCGATTGGACACAACGAACAGGCTGAGGGGGAATTGCGCGAACGGGCGACGATTCTTGCCGAAAAATGCAAAGAGTTCGGCGTCGTCGGACATATCCATCGCATCAACCCGGGACCTGTAGTCACAACCTTTGAATTCAAACCCGACCCCGGCATCAAATACGCCCGCGTCGTTGGTCTTGCAGATGATTTGTGTCTGGCGCTCAAAGCCGAATCCATTCGCATCGACCGCATACCGGGCAAATCCACCGTCGGTATCGAAGCGCCCAATCTGCATCGCGAAAAAATTTTATTGCGCGAAGTCATTGAATCGCCGCGCTTTCAAAACTCGAAATCGAAACTCACCGTGGCGCTCGGCAAGACCATCAACGGCGAAGAGTACATCACAGACCTCGCGGATATGCCACACCTGTTGATTGCGGGCGCGACCGGCGCTGGTAAATCGGTCACCATGAATGCGCTGATTTGTTCGATTCTCTATAAAGCCTCGCCCGATGAAGTGAAGTTCATCATGGTTGACCCCAAGCGCGTCGAACTTGGGCTTTATGAAAACATTCCGCACTTGCTGACGCCCATTGTCACCGACCCGAAACGCGCTGCCAATGCCTTGAAATGGGCGGTGAATGAAATGGAAAATCGCTACAAAGAACTGGCGAAATACGGCGTGCGCAACATCGAGCAATATAATAAACAGGTTGAAGAATTGACCCACCCGACGCTTTCGGCAGATGATCCGAACGCGCCGAAACATTTGCCTTATATCGTCATTGCGATTGATGAACTGGCGGATTTGATGATGGTGGCGCGCAGCGAAGTTGAAACTTCGATTGCCAGACTTGCGCAGATGGCGCGCGCCGTCGGCATCCACCTGGTGCTGGCGACGCAAAGACCTTCAGTTGACATCATCACCGGCGTCATCAAAGCCAACATTCCTTCGCGCATCGCGTTTCGGGTTTCCTCGAAAGTTGACTCGCGCACGATTATTGACACCAATGGCGCAGAGGCGTTGCTTGGACAGGGCGATATGCTTTTTTTGCCGCCGCGAACCTCGCGCATCATTCGTGTACATGGCTCGTTTGTCAACGAAGCCGAAGTCAAAGCGATTTCCGACCATGCGCGCAAACAGGCGGAGCCGAATTTCAACGAACTGGTGACTATGACTGAACAGGAAGCCGAAGGGGTGACGGGCGAGTTGGGTGAGCGCGATGAACTTTACGATGAAGCGTTGATGATTGTCATCGATATGGGACGCGCTTCGACCTCTGTGTTGCAGCGGCGGTTGTCGATTGGTTACGGACGCGCTGCGAAAATTTTGGATATGATGGAACGCGAAGGCTTCATCGGGCCTGCGGAAGGCTCGAAACCCCGCAAAGTGTTAAGCGCGGCTTATGAATTTCGTGACCGCCTTTCCGAGATGCAGGAAGAGGATTTCGATTAAGCATCAGGCTTGAAGCAACGGTTTTACGATTCATCTTGAGCAAACTTGAGGAAAGTTTTGCACAGGCTCAGGATAAACGGCACGTCCTGGTTTAACAATTCGGCGAAAAAGCCTGTAAAATTGCGAGTCGTCGCTTTAATTGTTGAAATAATTATGGTTTTTTAAGTAAACAGAATTTGAACAAAATCTGTGCAAAGTGCTGAAAGTCCCCAAATCTCAAAATTTGCATTTTTGCCGGGCAGGTTTTTCACAGGGTTTTCCACAAGCTCTGTGGAAAACTTTTAGCTTTTGGCGGTGGAGTGAGGAAAGGTTTTATGGCTTTGATTTCTTTTACAGCGAATCATGAAGACCTGTCTACGGACAAGGGCTATCAGTTCAAATTTTTCTGCGACAAATGCGGCAACGGGCATATGACGCGGTTTCAACCTTCGATAACCGGAATGGCGGGAGGGTTTTTACGAGCCGCTGGCGACCTGTTCGGCGGCGTCTTTTCAAGCGCCGGAAACAGCGCCTATGAAATTCAACGCTCCATCGGCGGCAAAGCGCACGATGACGCTTTCGCGGCGGCTGTCGAAGAGGCAAAAGGCTATTTCAAACAATGCACACGTTGCGGCAAATGGGTTTGCCCGGAAGTTTGCTGGAACCCCAAAGCGGGACTTTGCGAAGATTGCGCGCCCGATTTTGAAGAACATTTTACTGCGAACCGCGCACAGGCAATGGTAGACGCGGCGCGCAATCAGTTGCACGAAAAAGCCCAGCAGACGGATTACGCATCAAGCGTCGATATGCGCGCGGGAACCAGCACCCCGCAAACCGCCATCAGTTGCCCGTCATGCGGCGCAAAAACCACCGGCAGCAAATTCTGCCCCGAATGCGGCTCGCCCATTCAAATCAAACTCACCTGCACCGGTTGCGGCTTTCAACCCGAAGGCACACCGAAATTCTGTCCCGAATGCGGTGTAAAAATGCCTTTGCGGTAGAGTCTGGTGAGTCTGGCAAGTCTTGCGAGTCGAAAGTGAATATGAATGACTGTGGCGGTTTTAATACGTATCAAATTCGATGACTCGCTGGACTGGCTAGACGGCGCTGGACTCGCTAGACTTTTTCTTCTATGACCAAGCCTTACGTTGCTGCATCGAGTTATCTGAACACCGCCCCGCTTTGTTATTCATTTATCTATGGCTCACAACAAGACCGCTGCGAATTTCTTTCGGACGCGGCGCCCGCCGTCTGTTCCGATATGCTGAAAAGCAAACGCGCTGACGCGGCGATGATTCCCGCGATTGAATATCAACGCATCCCCGATTTGCTGGCGGTGCGTGAGGTCTGCGTCGCTTCAAAAAATAAGGTGCGAAGCGTGGTGCTGGCTTCACGTGTACCGATTGAAGCGGTGCGCTCAGTTGCGCTTGATACCTCTTCGCGAACCTCTGCGACGTTGATTCAAATCATCCTGAAGCGGTTTTACGGACTCCAGCCCGCCTATCGCACCGCGCCGCCGCGCATTGCCGAGATGCTTGAAACCGATGATGCGGCGTTGATTATTGGTGACCCGGCAATGCTCATTGACCGCGCGCAATTGAACGTCTATGACCTCGCCGCTGAATGGCGCAAACACACAGGCTTGCCGTTTGTCTTTGCCTTTTGGGCACTGCGCAAAGATTCTGAAGTCGGACTTGGCGACGTAGATTTTGTTGCCGCAAAACGCGAAGGCTTAGCGAATAAAGAAAAACTTGCGGCGATGTACTGCGAAAGTCTCGGCTTGCCGCATGATGAACTCGTCGCTTATATGACAGAAAATATCTGTTACGACCTTGATGAAGAGAGTTTGCAGGGCTTGAATCTTTATTACCGGTTGGCAGCAGAACAGGGATTGATTGATGAAGCGCGAAAGGTAGAGTTTTTGTAGTCGAACTACTGTCAATCGGAGAGCAACCTTCAACAGGTCGTAAAGAGATGATGAGGTTAAGAAGCAGTCTAAAGACTGCAACTTGGCAGCGCGAGAAACTGCAACGGATTAATATTTTTTGAATTGATTAAATGCGGCGAGTGAATTTAAAAGGATGGTTGGTTTCTAGTTTTCGGCTAGTCTTTGAGCGGAATCAAGCCTGCAACTAGAAACCATAATTCGAGCGGCTCAATGAACTATTGCGGCGAAGACTGAGCCTGGGCTTGCGGTTCTTCGGTCGTATGGGTGCCAAGTATTGCATGACCTTCGGCGCTGCGCGGGTCAATGGTGCGAAGATGCTTTCTGCCCTGCATTTCCCAAATTGCCGTGACCTGCCCGTCTTTTTCTACTGCATGATAAGTAATCTCGTTTTCTTCCATAATCCTCCTGAAATTTCAGCATAAGTGCTGGCGTCATTTTAATCGCCAGCGGCAAGTCATGTCCAGCGCCTTGATTATTTCAAAATCACCTCGAGCAAAAACTCGTCATCCCATTGCCCGTCTGCAAATAAAAAAATGTTATTTAACAAATCCTCACTGCCATCCGGTTTTTTCGGTTGATTAACCGGTGGGGCGTCCTGTTGCTCATTGAGGAGTTGCTGCTCTTTTATCCGTTGACGAATTTCGCGTTCTTTCTGGCGGAATCGTCTGACCTGTTCGGGAGTGATGACGCTGCGGATTTCTGCGCCGCGTCGCGATTGCAAGCGGATTTGTGCAGTTTGGGCGGCGACGACCTCATCGGTGAGTTGTTTGATCAACCCTTCATCGAAATTTTCATTCATCAACGCCCGGTCAAGCGCCTGCCGCGATTGTCGCAAACGACGCCCGACAGCAATCGCTTCGTCTTCGTGAAAACGGTTGATTTCACCGATACGCATTCGCTGTTGCGGCGTGAGCGCCAGGGCTTCCATCAACTGGGCTTTGATTTGC
The DNA here is from genome assembly GCA_040754075.1 of Acidobacteriota bacterium. Taxonomy (NCBI): domain Bacteria; kingdom Pseudomonadati; phylum Acidobacteriota; species Acidobacteriota bacterium. Next base: position 58,347 of record JBFMDH010000037.1, on the reverse strand, counting down.
CTTTGAATGAGGTTGGGCGGACGATTGGGATTCATTACATCCGGTTTGATGCCTGGAATATTTTTCGCTCCCGGTCGTCCGAATCGCGGCGGAACATTGCGTTGTTGCCCTTCCATTCGCTGTTGAATTTTTTGTTGCCGTTGCTCTTGTTTGAGGATTCTACGGTTATTCGCCTGCCCGAAGGCACTAACCTGACTTAGAAATGCCGATATGATTAGGGCAAAAATATAGGTTTTTATGAAAATTCTTCTCATGGCGCACTCCCATCTTGAACCGATTACCGCCTCAAGCATTTTGACGAACCCGTAAGCCACAAAGTTTGAATAAATCTTAACTGCGTAAGCAAAAAAGGTAAAAGCCAAATGTGAACGGATGACGAATCTATAAATGCCTGTAAATAAATGCCACAACAATAACGCAGGGCGCGAAATTTAAACTCCGACTTCGCGCCCTGCTACTTTATCTTTAACCTATTTTGCCTTTTAACTTTTGCCTTCTACTTTTGCCTTCCTTATTAATTGAAGCCTGTGCGTAAATCGGAAAGTGAAAAACACGAAATTCAAGACTTTTTTTGATCTTTTTCACACCAAGAAAAAGTTTAAGCCTCACGAAATGCGTGTCAAGCTCACCAAACCCGCATGAATAAAGGCTCTGAATTACGCCCAGGCTTCAGTTATTTGTCCCGTTGAAATTCGCCGCGCAACGGAATCGGCTTACCGTCTGGCATAACGAAAGTCCCCTCTACGGTATGATGGATCGCGTCGATCATTGTGAACACCATACCCTTCAGGTATCCTCCCCGCGTGCTTCCGGTGACATCGAGAAAACTGAACTCGATTGCCTTTCCATCCGGCGACATCTTCCCCTCCAAGCGAGACCGATTTCCGGCGTCACAATAATGGGTCGCGAGCAAACGATCCCCGTCCAGGTAGAACATCGTGATCTCATGGTTTGGGGGACCCCCTCCGTTTGTATTCCCCTCATGTAGAATTGCAGTGCCGCTGGATGCGGCGCGAATTGTGAAGTTGATTGATATGCCCATGATCGTACCTTGCCACGACCCCGTCAGGGTTTTCATTTTCTCGAACGCCTTCTGCGCGTCCGACTGCGCGGCGGCAGTTTTCTGTGACCCTTGAGCCAGAGCGACGGAAGCTAGTGCAAGAAGACAGACCAGAAGTGCCGCCAAGCCTTTCGGTCTTAGTTCTCCGAAACGCTTGACAGGTCGCGCGCCAGGACAGTGGACAGTCCCGTGAGAGATTCTGCCCTCCGAATCTTTGTGAGTAACGTCGACGGTGTATTGCATAATTTTTTCCCTTTTTGAATGATATGAACGGGTATCACTGATCTACACGAGTGACTGAGACCAGTGATATTCCTAAATCACGCACTTTCCTTAGCAACCCATGCAGCGCGGACTGATCGGCCACCGTGCCGGTTAAGAGCGTTTCGCCATTATCCTCCAGCGTGACGGTCAGTCCCCCAAACCAGTCCTCCCATTGAGAGCCCAGATGACCTTTGACCCGGATTTGATAGATTGTCGGCTGATTAGTATCAGCGGTTCGATTAAGTGCTTCTGCCATTGTCTTGCACCTTTTGCGACTGACCGCAAAGGTCTGCGCTACAATATCCTCAATGGGGTAGTGGCGCATAGATACTAAAGTATGGTTTTGGGGTATGGTTTTGGATTGCTTGGCTATAACAGACCCAACTCGCGGGCACGGGCTACGGCTTCGGTGCGATTTTTTACCTGTAACTTGCCGAAGATTCTCTGATTGTGCCCTTTCACGGTTACCAGCGCGAGGAAGAGCTGTTCGCTGATCTCTCGATTGGAGAGTCCCTGGGCGATGAGCCGCAGCACTTCTAACTCGCGCTGACTCAACCCTTCGATCAGGGACGGGACAGGTGTGACCGGAGGCAGAGAAGATGTGTCATTACGCTTCGGCGTCTCTGTTGCAAATGCAGCCAGCAGTTTAGCGACGTAGTCTGGCATCATTCCATGTGCTGCCGCCTCGGACAATAGGTGAGCCATCGGCTTACCTTCATCGACAAAGAGGCGGACGAAGCCGCCCGGCTCTGCCAGCGCCAACGCTTCACTCAGCAGTTGCAACGCTTTGTCCTTTTCGCCATGCGCATGGTGAGCGACAGACTGTAGCACCATTACCTTGAGCCGTTCATCCTGCCAACCTTTTGCCTCCGCCTGTCGGCGCAATGGCTCCAGTACCGCCAATGCTGCCGAAGCGTCTTCCCTGGCAAGGTGTACCCGGGACTGACTGAGAGGGAGTTGGCGCGTTTTGGCCAGCCGCTCGGCTGCCGCCAGATTGCCCTGGTGAAGGAAAGTAACCACTTGTGCGGCAGCGACCTCAGCCGCCCGGTGCGCGAAATGATGCCGGCGCACGGATTGGTCAGCCTTAGCTAGAACAGAAGCCGCGCCGGCTACGTCTCCCCGCGCAAGCTTCAGGCGGGCAAGAAACACCTCACAGATAATAAATCGGTCAATCACCCGATCATACTGCTTCGCCAGGTCGAGACCCTGTCGCGCGTGTTGTTCAGCGGCATCGAGATCGTTCCATTCGTAGAGTACGCGGGCCAAGCCAAGGTGCGCTTCGTGGACAATCTGAAGCGGCTGCTCACTCGCCATTTGCAGCACCCGCCGGTAGGTGGCGGCGGCCTCATCGAGCCGGTTTTCTGCTGCCTCCACATTGCCCAGACCAACTGTCGCCAGGATGGCAGTGAAGATATCTCCAGATTCCTGGCTGAGCGATATCGCTTCGGTAAAGGCTCGGCGGGCCGCCCCCCGATCTTGCGAGAAGAAGTGAGCAGCCCCCATCGTCCAATAGGCGGTAGCGCGGGTAATCATGCTGTCGGGGTGCAGATACTCCAGGGCGCGGCGCGATTGGGCAAGCATGGTTTCTACATCGTACCGGGTGAGCGCCAGCACCGCGCGGGCCGCGGCAATCAGCCCGACAAGGTTTCGGTCATGGTCTTCCGCCCAGCGGCTTTGCAAGGCATCTTCAGCGGACTGGAGTTTCTCTTCCACGCCGGTCGTCTGTCCATGAATCAGCAACAATGAGGCATGCCTCCACCATAACCAGGGTCTGGCGTCCAGGACTTTCCTGGGCAGCGACCCCAGCCAGTCCAAGATAGGGGCTACTGCGCCGCGAAGGTGCTGGGGAATCCGGTCTCCTGCGATGAGTCTCTGAGCGCGCTCGACATCACCTGCGGCGGCAGCATGGCGAAACGCTTCAACCGCCAAGCCATGATCTTCAAACCACTGGCTGGCACGGGTGTGCAACTCGTTCATCCGTGCCCGCGCATCATCTGGTGATAGGGCGATGTTCTGGTGCAGCAGCCTCTGCCGCAGCGAGTCGGCGAAGAGGTGGTGATAGCGATACCAGCGCCGCTCGTTGTCCAGAGGGACGATGAACAGGTTGGAGCGTTCAAGGTATGCCAGGGTTTGCTGCCCGGAACCGGGTCGTTCAAGCAGAATGGCATCACACAAGGTGCCGCACAGACGGTCGAGGATGGAGGTGCGCAACAGGAAGGTCTGGATGCTTTCGGGCTGCCGCTGTAGGACTTCTTCAACCAGATAATCCAGCACGAAATAGTGGCTGCCGGTGAAAGACTTGATGAAGTCGGCGGCGTCTTTACGCCCTTGCAGTGAAACCGCGGCCAGTTGCAGCCCGACGATCCAGCCTTCGGTGCGCGCTTCCAAAGCGGCAACGTCTTCTGCCGAGAGCTTGAGACTCATGGTCTGATTGAGAAACTCAGCCGCTTCGGCAGGGATAAACCGCAAGTCGGAGACGCGCAGTTCGGTCAACTGGCCGCGGGCGCGTAACCGGGCCAGCGGGAGCGGCGGGTCCTCACGGGTGGCAATGACCAGATGCGCCTGCGGTGGCAGGTGCTCCACCAGAAAGGTGAGGATGTGGTCAATCGGTTCGGTATCGATAACGTGGTAGTCGTCAAGGACGAGGATGAAACTTTCGGCGGTGGCGGTGACCTCATTGAGCAAGACCGTCAAAAGCGATTCTGTCGGCGGCAGCTGCGGCAATTGGAGCATTCCCAGGACGCCATTCCCGATACTTGATGCGACGGTCTGCAAGGCGGCGACGAGGTAAGCCAGGAAGCGTCTGCGGTCGTTATCCCCTTCGTCCAGGGAAAGCCAAGCCACCCGCCGTTCACAACCGGCAACCCATTCACTGAGCAGTGTCGTTTTGCCAAAGCCGGCGGGGGCGGAGATGAGGGTCAGCTTATGGTGTAAGCCCTCCTCCAAACGTTCGATCAGGCGCGGGCGTAAGACGACTTTAGGGCGAGGCAACGGGATGTAAAGTTTAGTAGCTAAGATCTGCGCAGACATAAGAGATACCTGTCCCAAGATTCAAAAAGCCGCAAGGTCTGAACGCTCGAAACTTCTAAGCTTGGCGCGGCCGCTTCTCTTTTCTCGCTTCCTTGCTCCCTTCCTTCGTCAATCTCATCTGCCGGAATAATCCATTGTTCAAGGTCAACGACCCTGGTCGGGACTGCTTTCGGCAAACTTTGAATTTCTCCAAAGTCTTGAATTAATTATCTCTGGGCACGGCAAGCATGCGCTCAAGCGCAAGGCGCGCGCCTTCCATAATATCCGCTTCGACTTCAATCTCGAATTTGTCCTCAATGAGCGAACGCTTCACATCTTCGAGGCTAATCATCTTCATATAAGGGCAATGCAGACGACAGCCGATGCAGCCGTCAGCCATCACAAATTCCTTGCCCGGATAGCGTTTTTTCATTTGATGAATGATGCCGTTTTCGGTGGCGACGATGAAGGTTTTCACATCCGGGTATTTGGCAATGCGCCCAAGCATCGCCGTGGTCGAGCAGACTTCATCGGCAATCGCGATGATGTCTTCGCGGCATTCGGGATGCGCAATGACCACGGCATCTGGAAATGCTGATTTGGTCTTTTCGACATTCGCGCCACGCAGCACGTCGTGCGTCGGGCAAGCGCCGTCATAGACGACTACCTCTTTTTCGGGTAATTGCTTTTTGACCCAACTGCCGAGGTTGCGATCTGGAGTGAATAAAATTTTGTCGGTGTTCAAACTGCGGGCGACCGCTACGGCGTTTGCAGAGGTGCAGCAAATATCGCTCATGGCTTTTACGTCCGCGGTTGAATTCACATAGGTGATGACTGTGTAGCCTGGGTAGCGATTCTTCCATTCCTGCAAACTTTCGGGCGTGATGGAATCGGCAAGCGAACAACCAGCCGAGAGATTGGGAAGTAGTACCTTCTTTTGCGGATTCAAAATTTTTGCCGATTCTGCCATGAAATGAACCCCGCAAAAAACAATTAAATCGGCATCGGTCTTTTGCGCTTCGAGGGCAAGTCCGAGACTGTCGCCCACGACATCGGCAATGTCCTGCACTTCGCCGACCTGATAATTGTGCGCCAGTATGATGGCATTACGACGCCTGGCAAGTTCACGAATCTCTTCCATTAAAAGTTGATGAGGGGCGTCGATTACCGGCGACTGCGTTGATTCGAGATTGACAAATTGTGTGCTCATTTTTCCTCCACTTTCGCCCCGCGGTCGGTTTTGATTTTATCCGTGCCGGCGGGAAAGATTCGCCAGAATTCTTTGCGAATCAGACTGACAATCATAACGCTTTTGTTCAACCCGTGATAGCGGGCGACGGCTTCAAGCATTGCTACATCGCGATCTGCCGCCGAATAGGTTCTCACTTTGTTCTTTTGCATAGCAAAAAACTCATTATATAAAATTTATATAAATCTTATACGTTGCGAAACCGCTCACTGTCAATTAAAAGTTTCAAAGGGGATATAGATATACTCGAAAAATGTCTACACTTTCTAAATGGCGTGAATATTCTAGGACTCTAATCCTCTTAAATGGAAACTTGAATTTGAGCCGTTGAGCGAACCGACTGCCCATTGTCAATCATCTTGAGGGACTGGAGTTTGAACTCCTCATCATATTTTCGACGAGCCAGTTTTGCTTTTTGTGTTTTCATAATCTTTCATTGTTTAAGCAATACTGGTGTCCGTCAAATTAGGACCATCTCAAACTCCGTTTTAGTAATTATGGTTCTGCATATTTAATTGTGTTTAAAGTTATTGCAAAATTATGACGGAAAGATACATTGACATCGAACCTAATAAATAGTAAAACCCTACCATCGTAATACCAATGTCTTGGTTTTATAAAATTGGCAGAAAGTTTGATTTAATATTGGCATATTAATTCTGCCTAGTTTTAGATTATTTTGTTAATCACTTTAGGGGTGAGAATAGATTAATCATCTACAAGCTCATAGCCACCTAAAACCCAGTCAGTTCTAAACTAAGTAATGCCTGAATGAAACAAAATTTGAGGGATTTTGATTACTGTTAGCTACGTGGAGTCAGAGCAATAATGTTATCCAATAGCGGATTAGGACAGTTTGTTAGAGTCTGCCGTACATCTTTTACTTGCCCCAAGACTATGGTTCGGGCGGTCTACATTTCAGAATTAATCCGAAATAATAATGGTATTAAATTAGATAAATATCTATTTGAAAAGATCCCTTTTTTCTATCGAGAGCCTTCACAAATTCAGAAAAGCTTTGAAGATGAATTATTCTTTACACCAATTATTGACACTCTTAATCGACTACCCGATGCTCTATCTTTTATAGAATCACATTTCTGCGAAATAACTGCTGGCGTATTTGCTGAAGAAGTAATTGGGTTAAAAAAACTGTATAGCAAATTATCACTTTTAACTACACAAAATGGTAATGCCAACAAGATGGATTTAGTTCTTTATAAACCACTTTCTGATCCAGTAGAGTTCGTATTTGTAGAGGTGAAATCAAGTATGAAGACTTCTGCGGACGGGCTACCTGCTAATCATGATAAATCCTGTTTTGCTGATATATTCAACTCACTCAATGAATACTCTACTGTGGACAGGGATTTTGATCTTGGTGCGGCAAAAGATAGAATCGAAGGTCTTTCAGAACCTGAGCGAACAAGAGTACGTAAAGCATTATTACCGTACTCCAATTCTAAGATTCATTATGTTGGTTTCGCAATTATTGACCTATCAACTAAACTAGATGATGAAATATCTATACTTGCAACTCGAAAAAACAAAAAGAAAATTGAAATTGATGTGCTGTGCATAGAAGAAATTCCTGATCTTGCGAAATCCGTGTATGACAAAATTGATCAAGTGAGGAAATCATGTTTGTAATAGACGAAATCAAGTCTGTTTTAAATAACCATGATTTTATTAGTGATCTGCAATGGGTTCGACAATCACTGGCGATGCATCGCTATGGTCAAAAATTTCCATCTGGTAATGGATCTGTTGCTCGTTTATCTTATTTCGTAGAAAGTGTTCTATCCAGTGCTCCTGGTTGGAAGTCTAACGACGCTCTAAATTTGTGCTCTATTGCGGGTGAAATAGCAGAATTACTTTCAAGTTATAAAGACCTTTCAGAAATAACCCAAAGAAAAATGCGGATAAGGTCTGCTTTACTTTATGAACTTGCTGAATTACCAGCCTTAAGTTCTGCTATCTTGAAAGAACAAGATTTAACCGGATTACTTGGTGATTTATTTTCTAGAAAAGGTTTCTTTTCAAATTTGGGAGTTAATGGGGAAATGAAAAAATATCGCTCTGCCCCTGTTAAAGCGAATGTAACTGAATTAGATCTAGTTCTTTCCTATGATGCTTTACGACTTGCAGAATATGAGCAAGGAGAAGAACAAGCACCAGATAAATTCGCATCCCAAATACTTGCCAATCTAGCTAAAGAACTTTCGATTGGTATGAGCACTACAGAAATTAATGCTTTCGCTGCAATTATTAATAAGCGGCGATCTTATGCAACTCGATCTAATGTTGAACACGATTTATTACCCTATCTTAGGGAAATGAAATTTCCAGCCGAACTTTGGGCTACACAGGTTCAAGCAATTCAAGCAGGACTTGTGAATTATCATTATGATAGTTGGGGATTCGCCGCACCAACAGGAACAGGGAAAACTTTTCTTGCCAGACTATTAATTGCAAAAACACTACTCGATAACCCTGAGACAAAGATTCTTTATATTGTTCCTTCTAAGGCTCTCGTTCAGGAAATCTGCTCAGAGCTAAGCGATGTTTTTGCCCCTCTCAATTTTTCAGTGGTGCAAGTTAGCCCACAAATGATTGAGCTTAATACAACGGAAGAAAAAGAAATAGCAACCTGCTCAGTTGCGGTATTAACTCCAGAGAAAGCAGATTTACTATTACGATTGGGAGTAGATTTCATGGCAAATGCTTCTTTGATCATTGTAGATGAGGCGCATCATATCGAATCTGGAAATCGAGGAGTTTTGCTTGAGTTATATTTATGGAGAATTAGAAATTTATATAAAGTACAAACGAGAATAGTATTTCTTTCCGCAGTTGCACCAAATGTAGATGAGCTTGCTGAATGGCTAGGGGATAATCCAGGCGGTCTTGTTGCTGATAGGCGATCAACACGCATGCGTGCTGGCGTCTATCACGTTAAAAAGCAAAATGCGAAAGGAGGCTGGATCGACTACTCCGATAACACCTCAATTAGGATTGTCGATTCTCTAGAAAAAACACAGGAGAAACAGTTAATCCAATTAGCTGAGAAAGTAAGTCGAGTAGGCCCTGTCTTAATTGTGGCAAAAGGGAAAGGGACTTGTGAAAGTTTGGCTAAGAAAACAGGCATTTGGTTAGAAGAAAATGGGTTTTTGAAGAAATTAACAGAAGACGAAAATAAATCAGATACAATTCAAAGATTAGATTCCAGGCTAGAACGAGAAATGTATGCATCTGTAGAGATGCGTATTCTCCTGAAGAATCGCATAGTTTATCACCATGCTGGTTTACCTCCTCGCGTAAGACAGTCTGTGGAGGAAGCTATTCGTCAGAATTATGTTGACTATGTATATGCGACAACGACATTAGCGGAAGGAGTGAACTTCCCTTTTTCATCAGTTATTGTCCAATCACTGGCTTTACGAGAACCGCCGGAAAAAGGGAAACCTGCAAGGTACAATCCGGTTACACCAAGATCGTTTTGGAACATTGCTGGTCGGGCTGGTCGTCCAGGTTTTGATAGAGAAGGGCAAGCCATACTTTTTGAGCCAAGTCTAGGTGCAGAAAAGGTAAATGCTGTAGTTGAGAATTACCTTGATCCCTCAATGAAAGGAATAGATCCTGTGCATAGTGCGCTGGCTGAAAATATTAAAGAAATATCAAGGAGCATTGATGCTAAGGAATTCACGCTAGATACTTTAGAGACTGTTGCACTTCCAGAAAATATAACAAGAAAAGTGCGAGGAACAATAAATCTACTTCGCGTTGGTATAATACATGCAAAAACGTCTAAACAGTTTATGTTCCCAGAACAAATACTAGAAGGCTCATTTGCATTAAGACATTTAGATGACGCTGAGATACAAATTGCAACTCAGCTGATTCAATCCCAAACTGAAGTAGTTGATAAGTTTTTAGCTGAACCTGGCGCACCTTCGGTTGATATGATTGCAGAACTTGGTTTATCTATAGAGACTTTATCTGACTTACGTGATTATGTACTCAACTTATCTAATTGGGAACTTAAACAAATGAGAAAGGTAATGATCGGCGGGAAAATTAACTTTAATCAAGCCAAGTATATTGTTGGCCCAGTAGCCAAAAGAATGGCTGAATTAGAAGGCCCCAAATTAGGAGGACTATATACAGAAGTGATTTTACAGTGGCTTTCGGGAGTTCCTTTGGTAAGTGTGAAATCAAAAGCAGAATATAAAGACTCTCTGGAGGAACTAATAAAAGTAATCTACTCTAGAATACAATATTTATTGCCTTGGGGATTATATGCGTTTCACCGCCTCGTGGAAGAAGAATTGAAGCGAAGGAACATATTTTCTTATAGTGATGAAATTCTTTCCTTAGCCTACTTAGTGGATGCAGGAGTTCCAAATTATGATGCATTACGGCTTGTCAGATTGGATATGGAGCGTGTAGACGCTACTAGACTTGCTAAAGAGTATCACAAGAGAAAACCGTATTTGGATACAGATATTATAGGTTGGCTTCTTAAAGAAGATCTAGACAGTGTATTAGCGTTTGTTAGAGGCAGCGATAACCGCAGAATTGATCCTGATTTAATCAGATTATTAAATGAGTTTAAAGGCAACTCTTCATTAATGCATTAGTTATCTAATAATGAAGCAATTACCATGCTGATGTACTGAGTAGATTTGCAGTCAGATTCTCTATGTCTTCAGCAATTCTCAGTTTGGAAAATGGCGCTGCCGGTCAGCCCATTGATTGGACTGCAATTGTTGAAAATAGGCTCAAGAAGCGAGGGCGCTTGCGCCAAACTCACTCTGATTCTGATGCGATCAGGTCAAACTGAGAATTGCTGCTATGTCTTTGTCCAACTTTATGGAGTGAACCATGTATGCTGCGAGTTGCTGATTTAGGTGACAGATTCCTTTTGCAGAGAGAGAAAATCACTCTGTCTAAAGGTATAAGTTTTAATGACAGATAATATTTGCATCTCCACTTTAGGTCGTAAGGGTTCCATCAAATCATAAATCAATGAATTTCTGTTCGGACGATAGGAATGCAGATAGCCAATTGTCGGATCGAGTCCGGCAGCCAAGGTCGCGATTAATACTTGGCTCTCTAAAGCCGCATAGGCATAGTTCAACATTGCATTCACAGGTTCAGTTGTATTTCGATGAGACATCCCGAAAAACGGAGCCTGTGCATCATGCCATCAAAATTCTGCACAGGCTCTACTCCTTTGATGAGCACGAAATGGTTTATTTAAAATGCTACTCAACAAGACAGAAAATGGTCTCAGGATTGCCCATCTCAGGTCAGGCAAAGGGATTTTTTAGTAAAATTTTTGCACCATATCGGCTTGCGGTGCGTTTGATAAAGTCCTAGTATGTGAGCCTAAGCTTCGTCGCCCCCACCTCACCGGGTGGAGTCAATCTTTCTGGGAGTTTTAGATCGGTGAAATTTAAGAAAACCTTCGCACAGGCGCTGCTCTATTGTTTAATCATCAGTCTGATTGCCGTTCAAGCCGGAACCGATAAAGTCAAACTCGGACAATCGCGCAAAATCGTTTTGCCATCATACTCGATTCTCGATGAAAACGCGCAACCGGTTATCTCTGCGAACGGTAAAATCGGCTTTGTCTCTTCGATCACCGATGGCTCGCTGCTTTCGTTTAATACCTCAACCGGAAAGATTTTATCTTCCATCGTGGTGGGCGAATCGGTTGGCCCAATCACCTTGATTGAAAACAGCGAACGCCGTTTGATTGCCGTGCCGGCGGCGAATTTGCCGACTGCCGGAAATCCCGCGACCGTCAGCATCATTGACGCGACGAAATCCAAACAACTGGAATTGCGCTCGATTTTTATTTTGCCAAACGACGCGCAAATCACCCCAAAAACCCAAGCCTATCTTTCACGCGACGGTAAATTCTGCGTCATCGCTGCGAGTTTCAACGAACCGACGCTCTATGCATTCAGCCTTGAACGCGGGCAACTGGTTTCGCAATTCCCGCTCATCGGGCGACCTTCGGAAATGGCGTTTTTTGATGATGGCGCGCGTCGCCAACTGGCAATTGCGAGCGCCGCTGCCAATACCCTCTCATTGATTAAATTGAATGATGACGGGCAATTGATTTCGAGCGGTCAATTCACGCCTGCGGACGCGCGGTTTGAAGAGACCAACAATCCTGCATTCAGCCTGGATGGCGCAAGCGTTTATATGGCGGCTGGCGATGGCGACAAACTTTATGCCGTCAATGTCGAAGATGGTTCGTTGATTGATACCCTTTCGGTTGACGCGCCGCAAAGAATTTCCGTAGCCAAAGACCTCAACGATCTCGAATGCATTGGCGTTACCCGCATTCGTCGCCCGATTAATGTGAAATCGGGTGGCGCGACCATTATTGCCAAACAGGATAAAAAGCTCGCCATCAAGACCCAGTTTACACCGCCCGAAGGCATTGAATTTTCGACCGCCAATAACCTTGCTTTCAATGAAGCCGGAACCACCGCATTTATCGCTTCAACAACCGGCGTGCTCTTTGCTTTCAGCACGGCAACCGGCGAACTCGAATCCTATCAGGTGGTCGGCAATGAATTGCGCCGGTTGGTCGTAAGCGACGCCGGTAAAAAAGTCGCCGCAGTGCGTTCAAATTCCGGCGGCGACGAAATTGTCATCACCTCGTTTGAAACCGTAGAAGCGGAAACCAACGCGCCGGTGGATTTGCTGCCGACCATCAAGACCATCAAACCCGAAGCCGTCGAGCAAGGTTTGAATAACAACTTGCGCATCGCCGTTGATGGTGAAAATTTTTCGGAAGGGGCGGCGCTTTTAGTGAACGGGGTAGAGGTGGCGACCGATTCGTTCAACGGTGGCAAACAACTCGCCGCCGCATTGCCGAAATCCTTATTCAAAAACTTAGGCGAAATTACTGTGCAGGTGAAACGCGCTGATGAGTCGATTTCGCCGCCCGTAAGTTTGCGGGTGATTAAACCGCAAGCGCCGCTCATTGATTCCATCAGCCCGCAGGAAGTGCCTTCGCCGGCATCGAATTTCACGATTAAAGTGAAAGGCAAAAATTTCCGCCAGAGTTCGGCAATCTTTGTTGAAGGGCAACAATTGGAAACCGCTTTAAAAGCCGATGGCGAATTGCAGGCGCGGGTCACGGCAGAAATGGCGCGTTCCATCAAGCAACTTTCTATAGAGGTCAGAGATGTTGCAACCCCTGAACTCGCATCGAATGCCAAAACTCTGAGCGTTGTCAGTCCAAGCATCAGCGAGGTAAAACCTTACAATGATGTGATTGTCGCGGGCGACAGCAGTTTCAGTTTAAAAATCAGCGGCGAGCATTTCAATGCAACGACGCGCGTGGAAATTAATGGCGAAACCATTCCCGTTTCGCTTACCAAACGCATCAGCGACAAATTAATCGTCGCAACCGTTCCCGGCAGATTCGCGCAGCAGGCGAAAACCCTTGCGGTCACAGTTCGCAATACGGGCGGCGATGTGTCGAATGCCTTGAATCTGGAAGCCCGCGCCCCGGAAATCAAATCCTCGACACCGAACGAAATCGCCGCCGGTATACGCGGTACGAAAGTTACAATCAATGGTGAAAACTTCCGTCGCGGGGCACGAGTGTTTCTGAGTGACGGCAAAGGGCAAACCATTCGCGTTGACCGTGTGCGCGTGAAATTCGTTTCCAAAACGCAAATTATCGTCAATTTCATCGGCAAGTTGAAACGCTTCCTGGCAAAACCCGGTGAAGTGCAGGTTAAGGTCGTCAACCCGAATCGCGCGACCGGCGTGGATTCCGAAATTTACGCGCTCAAGGTTTCCGAGCCGTTAATCAGGAATGTTGTCTTGAATCCGATTACCGGTGATGCAGCCAATAGTCGATTGCTGATTGACGGGTCGAATTTCCGCAGAGGCGCGGTGATTGAATTTATTAAAGCGGGCGAAGTTATCCGACAACAGGCGCCGGTCAATGTGAAAGCGGGTCAAATCTCGCTGGTGATGCCAACTCGCAAAGCTGCTGCGCTCGGCAGTTTTTCAATTCGGGTCATCAATCCCGGCGATATTCGCTCGAAAGTCGCCGACGTACAGCATAGCGAGGTGGCGTCGGGCAAAGATGAATAAGCCATAAAAACTCAAAGAAGTTGTTGGGCATTATCTCTCTTCAATCGAGGCGCGAGTTCAACGCGCCTTTTTATTTTTCTTTTTGAAGCGTGCTATACTGGCAATGGTTATTTGGAGTGGGTCGGACGGTCGCTGGCTTATTGTAAGCGAGAGGAAAGTCCGAACACCACAGGGCAGCAGACCGGCTAACGGCCGGGCGGGGCGACCCGACGACAAGTGCAACAGAGAACAGACCAGCCAGCGGCTTTCTTAGGAAAGTGCGGGTGATGGGTGAAACGGTGAGGTAAGAGCTTACCAGCGCGGGTGGCGACACTTTGCGGCTAGGCAAACTCTCTGCGGTGCAAGACCAAATAGGGAAACGCTAAGAGGGCGGCTCGTCCAATGCGTTTTTGCCCAGGCAAAAGCGCGGCGTTTTCGGGTAGGTCGCTTGAGCGTTGAAGCAATTCAACGCCTAGATGAATGACCGTCGCTCAACTTTGATAAGGCTTGCGCTCAGGCGCAAGTCAGTCAAAAACGAGTACAAAATTCGGCTTACAGACCCGCTCCAGTTACCGCGCAATTAAACATTCGAGAACCTTCATATGCAAAAAAAATATTTATTTGGTTTGATTGGATTGGCAATCGGTATTGCCGTCAGTTTCTGGGGAACGCGCGCTTTTAATAACAACAACCTAACAGCCGGAACCACAGCTCCCGGTGCTGGAACGAATGCGCCGATGAGCAGTTCGGGAGGCCAGCAGGCGATGATGGGCGATGTTTCCAAAACCATTGAAGCCGCCAAGAACAATCCTAAAGATTTCAACGCCCAGGTCGAAGCTGCCAAAGTTCATGCGCAAATCGGTCAGGATGACCAGGCTGTCGGCTACCTGGAAAAAGCTTATGCCGCCGACCCGAAACAGTTTGCCGACATCAATGCTTCGGGTTATGTCGGACAATTCTATTTTGAGCAAAAAAAATATGCCGATGCGGAAATCTGGTTTACGCGGGCGCTGGCGGAAAACCCGAAAGAGCCGGATGTCGAAGTCATGCTTGCCAAAATTTTTATGAATCGCGAACCGGCTGACCCTGACAAGGCGGTTCAACATCTACAGGCAGCCTTAAAACTGGATGCGAAAAATGGGCACGCGCTGGGACATCTGGTTGAAGCGTATGCCTTAAAGAAAGATGCGCGTGGCGCGGAAGAGGCGTTGAAAAAACTGCAGGAAACCGAACCGACCAATAATCGCATCGCATCATTGCAGACGATGGTTGCGGATTTGAAAGCCGGAAAAGCGGTGACTATCCCCAAGGAGTAGCCGAAAAGATTTGCAGGAACGAGGCGAAAAATTGATTCGATTTATCATCTACAGCGTGATTGCCTATTTCGTCATCCGCTTTGTGAAGCGATTGTTCAAAGCTTCAACAGCGAATGTTGGCTCAACGGCAAAACCGAAATCTTCGGCGCAGTCAAAAGATGATTCATTGATGATTCGATGCGCTGCCTGCGGGACTTTTATTACCCAGGGCAGCGCCATCGCCATCGGCAGCGCGCGCTTTTGTTCAAGCGCCTGTGCGCGAATTCAACCGCAAAAGGTTTAAGTTCACCGCCTGATTTTCTCTCGAATCTACAAGCCCACCACAAATAAAGCAGGGTCTTTTTTGCTTTCGGCTAAAAGACCAATGCCCAAAGGCTTCATCCCTGGCGGATTTCAAATACGGGTGACCAGAAACCTTTTGTCACCAAGACGCGAAGGGGATAAAGGTACACAAAGCCTCTAGGTGAATCTTCGTGTCCTTTGAGCCTTGGTGACAGCTCAAGATTTTTGCAGAACTTTGGCGTTGAACATCGTCTTGATAATTGATTGAAATTTTGCCGAAAGAAATTGTCTAAAGGGAGAACCAAAGAATGAAAATATTGCAGGAAGGCGACTCCGGTCCTGATGTCAGACGATTGCAAAAACGCTTGCTCGAATTGGGCTTTAATCCCGGCATTATTGACGGGCAATTCGGCGCAGGGACGGATGCGGCTTTAAAAGCTTTTCAAAAGAGTGAAGGATTGTTGCCCGATGGCATCGCCGGAAAAGCCACGCTTGAAGCGATGAATTTGAAATTTACCGGCGGGGTTTTTGATATTTCCGATGTCACGGTTCAGGTGGTTTCCAAAATGCTGCCGGCTGCGCCCGTCGGTAATATCAAAGCCAATTTAGCCATCGTTTTGAAAGCTCTCGTGGATGCGGGCATTGCCGATAAAAATATCTGTTTGATGGCGATTTCGACGATTCGCGCAGAGACCGCAGGGTTTGCGCCAATCAGCGAATTCATCTCGAAATTCAATACCTCGCCCAACGGTCAGGCGTTTGACCTCTATGACAATCGCAAAGATTTGGGCAATCAGGGAAAACCCGATGGCGAACGCTTCAAAGGACGCGGTTTCGTTCAACTCACGGGGCGCAGCAATTATTTGAAACATGGAAAAGCCATTGGTTTGGGCGACAAGCTGGTGAAAAGCCCGGAACTCGCGAATGACCCGAAAATAGCCGCGAAACTCTTAGCCAGTTTTTTGAAAAACAAACAAACGGCAATCAAAACGGCGCTTTTACATAACGATTTGAATGAAGCGCGGCGTCTGGTCAATGGCGGGGCGCACGGTTTGAGTGAATTTATCGAAGCTTTCAAAACCGGAAAAGCCTTGCTCGCTGATGCCTGAAGAAAATCATCGAACTGCGAACTTGAGTTAGTTGCGCCGGTTTCTTTAGAATAGGCATTTCGATTTTTAAGAATTCAGCCATCATCAATGATTAAAAAATTAATTTACAAGTGGGAACACAAATTAGCCCGCCGAGATAACAACCGCGTCGTGCGCCCTTTTGAATGGGGACTTGAACATCTGCACGACAACGGTTTCGGTTATACAGACCTGCACGTCAACGGCAGAAGCGAGCGCGATATTTTGTTTGAATTCAATGAACGCGCCATTGCCGAAAGCCATAAGTTTTTTTCTGCTCCGAAAACCACCGAATTTGCATTCGATGGGGAATGGCTGACATTTCGCAGCGCCGTCAAAACGCCTTATGCAGAAAACAATCAGGTTCACGCGAGATTTTTTCCTGTGCTGCCGCGTTCTGAACAGGAAAGCGATTCGCCAGCCGAGCAGTTAGCCCGCGCCAAACGCCGCGCCGTACTGGTGCTGCCCCATTGGAATGCCAAGATTGATGAACACGTCGCGCTTTGTCGTTTGCTCAACCGCATCGGCATAGCGGCTTTGCGAATCACCTTGCCGTATCACGATAGGCGTATGCTTCCGGGGTTTGAACGCGCCGATTATATTGTGAGCGCCAATGTCGGGCGCACGCTGCAATCGAATCGCCAGGCGGTTTTGGATTGTCGCGCGGCAATTGACTGGTTGCAATCGCAAGGCTACGAACGCATCGGCATACTGGGAACCAGTCTCGGCTCGTGCATCGCATTTTTGACCTTTATTCATGAAGAGCGTATTCGCGCAGGCGTGTATAACCATGTATCGAGTTTTTTCGGCGATGTGGTTTGGGAAGGGATTACCACAGCGCATGTCAGACGCGGGCTTGAACAGGCGATTAATCGCGAAGAGTTGCGCCGCGCCTGGCTGGCAATCAGTCCCAACGCCTACGTGAAGCGTTTAGCTGAAAACCGGCGGCACGGTTTATTGATTTCGGCGCAATATGATTTATCGTTTACGCCGCAACTCTCGCAATTGCTATTTGAAGAATGCGACCGGCACGGCGCGAATTTAGACCGCGCAATAGTTCCTTGCGGTCACTACACGCTCGGAAAATTGCCCTATAAATATTATGCGGGCTATCTGATTTTGAACTATTTTCGCAAACACCTGTGAAGCGATGGGAAGATGGTTCATTCGCCCTTATGGACATTTCTCTTGATAGATGGGGGAACAATCGCTAATCTGAAAATATATTTTTATGATTGATGATTGAAAAAATATTAGGGTGACAGATTGAAATTGACTATTGGAGGATTTGAAAGTACATGCCGATATATGAATATCAATGTGATAAATGCGGGAATCACATCGAATTGATGCAGAAAGTTGGAGACCCGGCTCCGAAACGTTGTGAAAAATGCCGGAAGGGAAAGATGGAAAAGCTTTTTTCGCGCACCAGCTTTCAGTTGAAAGGTTCAGGTTGGTACGCTAGCGACTACGCGAAAAAGCCTGCTGCATCCGGTAAGTCCGGGAGCAAAACGGAAAAGAAAACCGAAGCCAAAGCTGAAAGCAAAACTGAAAGCAAATCAGAAACCTCATCTTCCGATACGACTCCCGCATCTGCCGCATAAAATTCTTCAGTGAAGAAGTGCCCGGATTTACTGGGTATTTCTTCACTTTTAACACGGTTCACCAAGCCCCTTGGTTCGTTCAAGTTTGATTCATTTCACAAGTCTCCCCCGGATAGTTATTATTTAATTGCAAGTAGTTGAACTTTGTGGCGTTCTGGAAATGAACGAAGCTTGGCAGGAATAAGCCAACCGATATTTGCGATTTAAAATAATGACAACTTGGATGCGCTCGCTGACATCTTAACGTGGCGCATAAAAGAAAACTAATTAAGAAGCAGAAACGTAGAAACACGAAGAAAGGGGGTTAAACACATGGCCAGTTTCAAAGATCCTGCGCTGACATTTGAGCCGATTGAGGTCATCGAACGCTTGTTGGAAATTAAAGACTTTTATGGCTATCGCCCGATTTTGAATATCTCCTCGACTGATGACTTAGCCATGTATCTCGATGCTCTGGGATTTGACATTTATAGTTTGACCGAAAATACCAACACGGCTTTCGATACCACCTCACGTAGCGTTTCGGTGTTACCGAGTGGCAGCCGTTCACACGAAAGCGCAACCACGCATTAAAAGTTTTTCTAAACAGGTCACCCGCAAAATCTGTGACTTGAAACAAGAAGGCAGAAACGAAAGCTGAATTCGTTTCTGCCTTTGATTTTTTATGCGGATAAAATTAACTGCGTTTTTGACCTTTGCTGGCAACTTCGCCCGCATCCAGTAAATCCCGGCGCAACAGTTCCGCCAGTCTGACATCGCCGCTGGTCACCACTTTGCGATTGGCAACTTTAGCGCGTCCAAACGCCGGAAGCGGTGTAAGCCGCGCCGCTTTGCGGGCATTTAAAGCGATGCGATAACGTGGCTCTCGTGGATTGATTTCATAAGCTGCCAGGAAATGCTCCTGCGCCAGGCTCACTTCGTTGCGCTTGAGATAAATCAATCCCAGATGGTAAAGCGCCGCATCAAATTTGGGGTCGAGGTCAACACATCTCTGCAAATGCCGCAAAGCGATTTCCGCGCGCCCGTCATCCAGATAAGCGCGACCGACAAGATAATACATTTCCGGAGTCGGCTTGAGTTTGAGCGCCCGCTTGAGGTGCGAAATGGCTTCGCGCAATTTGCCTTCACAAGCCAGGATGCGCCCCAATCCGTAATGCGCCGTGAACGAATCCTGTTTGAGTTTCAACGCATCATTTAAATAATTTTTAGCCGATTCCAACTCTCCGTTATCGCCGCAAATCACCCCGAGCATGAGCATTGCCAGGTGATTATCCGGCTCTTTGTTGATGGCGCGTTCAAGATAGAGTTGCGAGAGCGCCGGTTTATTGATGCGGAAAAAATATTCGCCGATAAAAAATGATAAAACTGAATTGGTCGGGTCAATCACCAGAGCTTTTTCAAAATAGCGAATGCCGCGCCGGGCATTGCCATCCAGAAACAGGTCGGTGCCGGTATCCAGAAGCCGCGCAAACAGGTCGATGTTATCGCCGTTGAACTCATTAATCATCAACTCAACCAATTGACCATATCGCTGTTTTTCGCTGGCTTCTTCGTAATGTTCGGCGACGCGGTCGCGCCAGAGGGTTTCGAGTTTGCCGCCTTCGACAGCTCCGCGTTCGGAAAGGTGTTCGACCAGCGCATCAATCATCGCGTGATCATAGAGTCCGCTGGTTGCCTGGCGGTGAATGAGTTCCAGCAGAATGTCTACGCGATCCTGCATTTTGAGTAGCGCGGTTTCCAGTCCGCTGATGCGTTCAAGCAAATGCTCTTCAATAGTCGGTCGGATCATCAGGTCTGCGCCACCGAATGCCGCGCTCGAACGCGATTCCGTGATAATCATCAAACGCATACCGCACTTGATGCAGGTTTCACGGTCATAAGGATTATTATGAGTGCAATTTTGACAAAGTATCATGCGTTTCAGTCCATCGTCTCGGATTGGGTTGATGCCTTGAAACCGGCTACCGTAGCCGGTTTCGGGTTCAAGCGATGGTTACCTTTCAATATTCATAAAATCCTTTTCCTGTCTTGCGACCCAACCAGCCCGCATCAACATATTTCTTCAGTAGCGGGCAGGGGCGATATTTTGAGTCGTTGAATCCATCATATAACACATTCAGTATGGCGAGGCAAACATCCAGACCAATAAAGTCCGCAAGCTGTAACGGACCCATCGGATGATTCATTCCCAGTTTCATCACTTCATCAATCGCTTCGACCGAGCCGACGCCTTCATAAAGCGCGAAAACCGCTTCGTTAATCATCGGCAACAATACGCGATTGGAAACAAAACCCGGCGAATCATTGACCTCGACAGGGGCTTTGCCCAGGCGTTCGGCAAGCTCGCGCGTTACGGCAAAAGTTTCATTTGAGGTGGCGATGCCGCGCACGATTTCCACAAGCTTCATCACCGGCACCGGATTGAAGAAATGCATGCCGATGAATTTATCCGGGCGCGAGGTAATGCCTGCGAGTTTGGTAATCGAAATCGAACTGGTGTTGCTTGCCAAGATCACTTCCGGGCGAACCAATTGGTCAAGCTGTTTGAAGATTTCTGATTTGATGGCGAACTCTTCATTAACCGCTTCGATAACCAAATCCACCTCGGCAAGCGCCTCGATTTCAGTTTGCGCGTCGATGCGTGAAATGATGGTTTGCTTTTCGTCTGCGGAAAGTCGCGCCTTATCAACATCGCGTTGCAGGCTTTTATCAATCGTGGCAAGCGCCCGTTGTAAGAATTCAGCTTTCAAATCGCGCATCACAACCTTGAAACCGGCGCGCGCGGCAACTTGCGCAATGCCGTTACCCATAGTTCCCGAACCGATAATGCCAATTTTATTAATCACAATTTCCTCCGAAAAAAATTATCATAATCGCAAATCGAAAATGATAATAGATAATCTTGCTGCTCTACTTTTTAGGTTTTTGTAGATTATTGAGACGTTCTTGAACGAACTGGCGGTCAGAGGCATTCACCGTTGCGGTTTCCATATACTTAATATATTCAGCAATCGCCTGGTCATTCTGTTGCAATTTTTCATACATTGCGCCCATCGTCGCGTGTACGAAGGCATTGTGTGGCGGCACCAGTTCTCGCATTTTTAAATAATAAGACAATGCCGTTTCCAATTTATTTTGCTGGCTGTAAAACAGCCCAACTTGATAAAAACCATTGGCGCGCGTCCACAACGCCAGCGATTGCTCCAGATTTTCTTCGGCTTTTTGAAAATCTTTTTTCTGTCCGTAAAGCAAGCCGAGATTTAAATAGGTCGTGGCAATGCTGCTACGGGTGAGCGGCGTGACCGACACATTGACTTTTGCCTGTTCGAGGTAATCGATTGCCTGATTGAGATTGCCCGATTGTTTGCTGAAATAACTCAACGTCAAATATGCATTATTGCATTGTTGGTCGAGTTCCAGCGCGGTGCGGGCGGCTGCCTCGGCTTCACGCGGTTTGCCGGCTGTGTAATAAACATTGGCGATAGAAGCGTGCGCTTCGGCAGAGGTTGGTGCCACGGCGATACATCGTTGATAGACGGTTACGGTATCTTGCCAGAACAGACTTTGCCTGATTTGCAAAATGCCAAACCCTAAAACTATAACCGAGGTAAGCGCCACTAAAGCATAGCGGCGTCCGGCAAATTGGCGTTCGACAAGCCATTCAATTCCGAGTCCCAGTAAAAGACAAAAACCCATAGAAGGCAGATAAAGATAACGCTCCTGCACCAAATATTCCTGGTCGAAATTTTTGATGGCAGCAAGCGCCGGTAGCAGGAAAATCAGAAACCAGGCTCCCGCGAATTTGACCAGACGGGATTTCGCCAGAATGAAAACGGCGGCGAGCGCCATCACTAAAAGCAACGGCAAAATAAAATTCAGACTGGTCGCGGAGGTTATAAAACCGGTGTAGTGCTGATAACTGTAACCGTAAGGAAGGCTCACCAAAACCAGATATTTCGTTAAGGCAAGCGGGATGGTCAAAAGCGTTGCACTGAGCGGATAGCGCAATTCTTCAAGCGTAGAAAAAGTACCTAAGGCGTAATAGCGAACCAGTAGAAAAATAACGATTGGCAATAAAAACGCCCCAATTAATTTGGCGGCTTTTGCAAGTTTCAGATTGAAAGCTTCCGCTTCGTTGAAATAGAACAACTCACAATAGGCGACGATGACCGGCAACGCCAAAGCGGTCTCTTTATTCAGCAACGCGAGTAAATGAAAGACCAGCATCGCTACCATCCACACAGGTTTTCCGCTCTCTCGCAGTTTTAAATAAAAGTAAAATGCCGGGAGCAGAAATATCGCCATCAACGGGTCAGTAATGCCGGAAATCCAGGCGACAGATTCGGTGTGCACAGGATGAACCGCAAAGAGACTGGCGGCAATCAGCGCCAGCCGTTTGCGTCCGCTCAACTGGTTGAGAACCAGGAAAACCAGCCAGGTTGCCAGAGCATGAATCAATACATTCATCAAATGCCAGCCCCAGGCTTTGGTTCCGAAAATCGCATACACCCCCATAAACCAGACACTGAAAAGCGGTCTGTAATAGGGTTGTGAAACCGGCGCAATATCCAGATTGATAAATCCCCAGACGGTGGTTGAAAGGGCTTTGGGTAAATTGCGGATGTCGCGGATGGCGTTATTGCCAAGCACCTGCTGATAATCATCGCTGACAAATTCCAACCACAAAGTGTTGATTGAAAACACCAGCGCCAGCATCACCGGCAACAGGGCGCTGACCGGTTGCAGTTTTTTAAATAAACGCTGCTTTGCCGCTTCCGGCGTTTCCATCGTTTCGTCCGGTTCAGTGACCGGAAGCGTAGTGGCGTGAGATGCGGATTTGCTACTTGAAACAGATTGTTTTGCCATTCGATTTATTAATGCAGTATGGTGCGATGTTTTTTATCACTACCACAAATGATTCTGATTTCTTGAACAGTCATTCTAAGCAACACGTCGTAGCCCACGCAAGCAAAGTGGCCGCAAAGTAATTGCCGTATTCAAGTGTTTGGGAGTTGGGTTTGCAAGAAACATAAGGTTGCGGAAATAAAAAAATAAATTTCCGGTAAACCAAATACCGATAATCTTCGTTCTAAGATTTGCGCAATAATTGATTTCACCAATGCGCATTGCAAGCTTATAATCAGAAAGTCAGGTGGAGAGGAACTACTAATTAGTTCAGAGGAGTTTCTTATGAAGAAAATTACAATTTGGACGACGGCTTTGATGATTGCCATCAGCGTGGCTGTCGTCAGTCTTGCGGCAAAACCCGCCGCGCAGACCGGAATTGATCTGCTGAATGTCTTGCCCGATGGCAAAGGCGCAGTGGTTATCGATGTTCAAAAAGTGGTAACCAGCAGTCTGTTTACGCAGGAAAAATTGAAAAACCTGCTTGATAAAGCGCAAAACGAAATCGCCCACATTGGTTTAAATATTTCCGATTTCAATGCCGTAGCGATTTCATTTCCCGCCGCCGGTTTAAGTAACCCGACGATTGCCATCAGCGGTACGCTCAATCAAAACACCATCCTTGCGCAACTGCGCGACAAACCCAATGTCAAAGTTGAAAGCGAAAAATACAAAGGCTTCGACATTCAGAAAGTAACCGAAGTCAGCAAGCCCGACGCCAATGGTAAAGCGGCTGTCAACATCAATAATAGTACGGCGTTCGTTTTCTTCGACTCGAACACCACAGTCGTCAGTTCACTGGCAGGCGTGCGCGCAGCGATTGACGCGCGCGGCGGCGAACGACCGAGCCTGGCAAAGAATACTGAAATCACCGGCGCGCTTTCACAAAACCCGACTGCGCCCATCAGTTTCGCTTTGCAGATGGATGCGAATGCTGCCAAAGGACTCGCGAATAACAGCCTGCCGCTTCCGAATTTTGACACTCTGAAATTGGTTTTCGGAGCCGTTGAACTGACGAATGGCGTTGGCATCAATGCAACCTTGCGTAGCGACAATGCCGAACACGCCAAAGCAATGGCAGACCAGTTGACCGGACTCGTTGGCATGGTCAAAGGTTTCCTGAGCGCCTCCAATGACCCGAAACTCGCGCCGCTTGGTGACGCCTTGAAAAACCTGACCGTCACCACCATTGATGCGGATGTGAAAATCAACGGCACTTTCCCGATGGAACTCATCAGCCAGTTTTTGAAATAACTTTTTGCGAAAAACCAGACCTTTGGCGCGAGCGCGAGACCAGTCTCACGCTCGCGCCTTTTTTATTGGACAAAATTTTTGCTTTTCCGCTTGCGAATAAAACCGTACTAAAATTTTCCAGAAAATTTTCTTGCCCATTTTTTTTTTTTTTTGCATATAATTGAACCCGCTTCACCAGAACGAGTACAGGCAATAAAGCGATGTTGAATTCGTTATGATTTGAGTCCCGTGATCTCTAACCAAAATATTGCGAACTATCCTTTTATTTAAAAGGCAACGATAAATTTCCTCGCAAATTTTTCGCAAAGTAATTCGGACAAAGAGGGCTTTTGCGGTATGCGCTCAGCGTCAATCTAAAAAATTACAGGCAAGACAGTCCCAAGCTTGGACGGCGAAGTCTGTCTTGCCCTCAACACAAACCCAAGAAAGGAGTGTGTCATGCACAGATTACAAGTTCACGGGCTTTTCAGGCAATTGAAAAGCGCAAATTTGAAAGTTGGGGCAATGGTTTTGTTGCTCATCTCGTCGGCTCTGTTGTTTGCAGCCCGCCAAAGTTTTCAAACTCAGGCGGCGCAGCCGACTTTACCGGAGCACGTTGCAGCAATCGCTTATTACTCATTGAAGGGTGATTGGGATTCGATGTTGACCTTGAATAACTCAGCCAATGAAACCGTGAGCGCAAGCCCGGTGCTTTACTCGCTTGACGGCAAAGAGCAGAAGTTGCCCGCCGTTTCTATCCCGGCGCACGATAGCGCCACGCTTCGTTTGCGTGAGTTCGTTGACATCTCAAGCGACAAGGAACACTTTCGGGAAGGCAGTCTTGAAGTGCATTTCAACAACTTGGATGGTATGGCAATCGCTCCGCAATTGACGGTTGCGGATGCCAATCGCCGGATGTCTTTCGATATGGAATCGCCTATGCATTTTCAGTCTTCGAGATTGGAAAGCCTGTGGTGGTCGCTTGATGAAAAGACCGAGGGGCAAGTGATGCTTTGCAATACCACGAATCAAAGCCTGGATGCGATGTTGAATGTCGAATGGCAAGGCGCAGTGATTCCCGCAATGGTTGTTTCATTGTCTTCGCGCCAAACGCTGGTGATGGATATTGAGAAACTGTTGAAGGATTTGCGTATTGAAGCAAAAGGCATTGGACGTGGCGGACTGTCAATTTCGCATAACGGAGCGCCGGGGGCGTTAATCGCCGCAGGCGTGGTGACCAACAAAGCCAGACGCTTTGCCTCGAATTTAAATTTCATTGACCCGGCAACCGAAAAAGTTTCTACGCTTGACGCCACAGGCGTTTTCATCGGACGCCCGATTGCTACGTCGCCATTACCGAATAACGCTTTCTTTACTCCGAAACTTACCTTGAAAAACGCTTCGGATGCGGCGCAAACCGCGACCGTGAAAATCAACTATCCGGCAAACGGAAAGTCAGAATCGCGACCGTTGCCGAAGGTTAGACTTGCGCCGCATGAAGTGCGGACGATTGATTTGACGCGCATCGTTTCAGGTTTGCGTGATACGGCGGTCGAAGGCGCGGGCATTGCTATCGAATACACGGGCAATCCAGGTTCGCTCATCGCCTCGCTTTGCAGCATAGATGAAGCGCGCGGTTTGATGGTGGACGCGCCGTTGGTGAATCGCCAGGCGAATTCGGGACTTGGCGGTAATCACCCGTTCCAAATTGATGATGAGTTTCGTTCGGTGGCGTATCTGACCAACATCACCGATAAACCGACGAAAGCCTTGGTGATCATTTTTCACGATGGCGGACTGTTTACGCCGGAGTTAATCCCGGTGGCGGCGGGGCAGACGGTGACGCTTGATTTGCAGGCGTGGCGGGATACGCAAATGAAGGATGTGCAAGGGCGAAGTTTGCCGAAAGATTTGAGCAAAGGACAACTGTTCTGGCATCCGCACGAAGGCGAGGCGTTGATTGGGCGGGTGGCGCGAATTGACCGGGCGACGAACACCGCGAGTAATTTCAGTTGTATCAGTTGTTGCAGTCAAGAACCGCAACGCTTTGAGGTTACCCCCAATCCCTTTGAAGGCGGCGTCGGTGGCTTTCAACAGATGACGGTAATGGAGTGGGATCAATATTGTGGGCTGTATAATTTGGGACCTTACGATGTGACCAACTCCTGTCAGTATGTCTCCAACAACACCGCGATAGCCACGGTCAACGCGACGGGCGGCGTGAGCTTTGTCAGTGTCGGGAGCACGACGATTACCATGTCGATCACCTATTACCATTCGGAGCCGATTAGCGCCGAAGATTGCGGCATGGTCGAAGCCACCGAATCGGAAAATTGCCCGGTAGCAGTTAAACCAACAGTAACCAAAGTTTATATTACGGATAATCCAAACCTTTCTGCAAAACCGAGAGGTGCAGCATATGATGTTACAATTGAGGGTACAGGATTCGCACAAGGCGCTACCGTAGGTTTTGACACAACAGGAATCTCTAGCGGGACGGCATTTGTAGAAAGCGCCAATAAATTAACAGCTACGTTTACTATCGCTGCAAATGCAAGCGGCGGAAATCGGAAAGTCATTGTGACAGTGGGTACTCAATCAAGTACAGAGAATGTTTATTTTTTTGTTCAGATTCCCACCAAAGTGACCGAAGCTTCAATTTCCAGTATAACTACTTGTGACCCCACCCATTGCACAATTAATGGTCAACCTAATAAATGCGGAGCTTACCGCACACTTACATATCAAATCTGGGATCAACGTAATCCAGCTCAGACGGTTGAAGAAGAGGGTACTGTGACAGAGACTGTTACTCAGTGGGCTAATAACTCCCCCTTTGTAACTAAAATGGAGAACATTAATGGAAATGGCATATTTGCTGATTTAGTCGCAATGACGACTGACGATTCTTCTTGTCCGAGTAATGGGGCTACTGCTGATTTACGCCAAATGTTTTCGGTGAATATAAATGGCATTGACTATGCCTTGTCGACGGTTCGTCGGATACAGATGCAAAAATCATCGGGGGTATATACTATTACCCTAACTACTCCAACACCGTAGTTCGACTATGGAGGGTATAATGAAAAAAATAAGCTTATGGAGTTTGTTCATTTTATTGGGCGTACCTGTGTTAATAGGTGCATTCCAAGCCAATCAAGCACAAAATGCTAGTAGTGATGTACTTGAGCGGACAGTAACAGCTAGTCAGAGTGAATACTCAACAACCCTTGCTTCCTTTATGGAGTCACTGCTCAGCGCTCGCGTTCCAGGTGGGATTGTCACAATTCTACATTGTGACAACAATCTCCCAATACGGCACACCTCTCTTTCTTCCGGCACCTTGCGAGAGGCGATGAACACAATTGTGAATGCTAATCCCGAGTACCGCTGGCAGATTAATGATGGGGTCATTAATCTTTTGCCTGTTCAAGATGAGCCTTCCTTGCTGAACGTGCGGATAAGCAAGTTAAAGGTAAAGGATGCCCGATCAATCGAAACAATACGAAGTAATTTATTTGAGTTGCCGGAAGTGAAGGAAGCCATTGCCAAGCTTCAATTGACTCCAGGAGTGAAATTCATTGTAGGACCTATCCCATTGGATCCGGAACGCCGTCCGAAATACTCTCTTGAATGTGAGAACGTGACAGTGCGTGAGGCGTTAAACGCGATTGTGCGCGCTCACGGTCGAGCGGCGTGGGAATATAAGGAGCAACGCTGCGACGACAAAACAATTTACAATGTCAATTTTGTTATTGAATAGTTCGATTCTTTATCAGTAATGTGAATCAAGAGTTGAAAATTTCCATCGTTGAACACAAAGGGCTTGTCAACTCAGCTTTAAGACTTTTGCCCAGTTGTTGTTTGTAATGCACTGATTTTTTATATCTGATTTCAACTCTTGATTCGCATCAGTAGAGTGATTTTAAAATACCTGACTACAAGAGGGTATAAAAATATTGATGGTATGAAGCACAGCCATTTTCGTCCCGAAGTTCGTCAAACTACTGGCGGGCAAAAAGACTGCTGAGGAGATGCTTGTGCTTCATACCATCAAACTCCTGCACACGCCCACACCGCGAGTAATTTCAGTTGTATCAGTTGTTGCAGTCAGGAACCGCAACGCTTTGAGGTTACCCCCAATCCCTTTGAAGGCGGCGTCGGTGGCTTTCAACAGATGACGGTGATGGAATGGGATCAATATTGTGGGCTGTATAATTTGGGACCTTACGATGTGACCAACTCCTGTCAGTATGTCTCCAACAACACCGCGATAGCCACGGTCAACGCGACGGGCGGCGTAACCTTTGTCAGTGTCGGGAGCACGACGATTACCATGTCGATCACCTATTACCATTCGGAGCCGATTAGCGCCGAGGATTGCGGCATGGTCGAAGCCACCGAATCGGAAAATTGCCCGGTAGCAGTTAAACCAACAGTCTCTAGCATTGATGTAACGAAAGGTGTAGTTGGTTCCACTTACAGCTTGGAAATTACAGGGACAGGGTTTGCACAGGGTGCCACAGTAAGTTTGAGTCCAAATACAGGAGTTACAGTTAGTGGTGTGGTGGTTGCTGGCGCTACATCAATTTTTGCTGATTTCGCAATCGCTGATACTGCTTCTGGCGGCAACCGCCGTGTCATTGTAACTGTAATGACACAATCAAGCACGGATAATGTAAATTTCTTCGTTCAAATTCCTTCACGAATTACAATTGAAAGTCAAGGTGAACTTATTACTTGCGATCCAACTCTTTGCACGATTGATAATCAACCAAACAAATGTGGGGCGTATAGAATCGCAACTTACCAACTGGCTGACCAGAACGGGCAGGCGATTTCTACGGAGGGGTCAGTGACAGAATTTATCTCTGAGTGGTCTGATCAAACCGAAACTACGGTTTTTGAAAAATCTGCACAAATAGGAGCAGATGGCAGAATTTCAGATTTAGTGGGATTTGCCGGGACTGGTAGTAGCTGCCCAATTAATGGCGATGGTTTTGATAGGAGGCAAAAATTTAAAGTGACAGTTAACAACAAATCTTTTGATTTAACAACGAAGCAACGACTTCAAGGTCAGAAATCCTTAGGGCAATATTCAATTTCAATAACCACAGCAGTGCAGTAGTCGCGTTGCTTTAGGAGATAAAATGAAAAAATCAATTTTTTTTGCGTTACATATTTTTGTGAGCATATTTATGCTGATGCTCTCAGGACAAAATGGTCAGGCACAAAAAGCAACTTCTGATGTCCTTGATCACCAAGTGGTAATTAATGATGTTGATTATCATACAATTCGCTCGACCTTTTTAACTTCTTTAGCTAGTGCACGCGTTCCTGGAGGTATCATTACAATCCTAGATTGTGCTGATACTCAAAACCCGCAAGTAACTCGGCTGCCACAACCAACATTAAGAGAAACCTTAGACGCAATCGTCTTTGGAAACCCGGAATATCGGTGGCAGATTGATGAAGGAGTGATTAATCTTCTGACTACTAAGGATGAGCCTTCGTTGCTGAAAGTCCAAGTAAACAGACTGAAGGTTGAAAAGGTGAGGTCAATAGGCGCGATTTTAGATGCGCTAATTAACTTGCCGGAAGTGAAAGAGGCAATTGCCAGGCTTAATTTAAAGCCGGGTCTTAAAATTATGATAGGCCCGGTCAATCCAACCCCTCCGCAGTATACTTTGATCTACGAAAACATTTCAGTGCGTGACGCTCTTAATAAGATTGCGGGTCTTCACGGACGAGCAGTATGGGAATATAAAGAACGACGCTGCGATGGGAAGACCGAGTTTTCCATTGATTTTGTCGTTGAATAGAATGCAGGACGTTTTGATAGTTCACTAACCCAAGACACTCACTCAATGCCTCTTGTGTTGGAGCCGTGTAGAAGCAAAAACTTTTTCACGGCTCGCAAAACTCAACACAAAATGAAAGATGAAATCTATGAAATCAACAAGGTATGCAATCGTAGTGATCTTAATTGAAGGGTGCGCGTAATTCCCGCCCTTTATTTATAGGGGTTTTAGCGCCGGATAGCGATTTCGTGACGCTTAAAGTTTTGCGCATCCGCTAAAAATCTCAAAAAGCCCAGTAAATCCTGGCTTTTCGTTTTGCGAATTACGCACACTCTTCACTTAATAGAAAGATATAATACTCTGTCAACCAGGATAAATTTAATCGGGGCAAAAAAGATTAAGATTTTAATAACTCGCGGTAATAAAATGATATGCTCTTAACGACCAAATCCTGGCAAGCGAGTTAACCTGTTAGAAACTCAAAAACAAGGGTGTTGGCTTGGGTTTGTAAATTTCTTTTCAACACGACTGAGATTGAAAAGGTATGCTTGTGGAAATTCGCATAATTCGTGTTTTGATTATTTGCCATAAATCTTGCTGTGCGCGAAGCGACCAAATGCCACCCGGTGATTTATAATCCTTGGCGTTATGGAGCCGACCAAGCGATACGTGATTAAACGCGAGGTGCCGCGCCGCTATCTCGTCAATTACCAAGCTGACCTCAACGAAGAACAATATGCCGTCGTCACGGCGGGCGCGGGACCCTTGCTCGTCATCGCGGGCGCGGGTTCCGGCAAAACCCGCGCCGTCACCTATCGCGTCGCCCGTTTGATCGAATCGGGGATTGCCCCTTCGCGCATTCTGCTGGTCACCTTCACCAACAAAGCGGCGCGCGAAATGCTCCATCGCGTCGAAGGTTTGGTGCAAGCCGATGTAAGAAAAATCTGGGGCGGGACGTTTCATTCCATCGCCAATCGCATCCTGCGCCGCCACGCTGAATCCCTCGACTATCAGGCGAATTTCACCATCCTCGACAGCGAAGACGCCGTAGATATGGTTGACGCGGCGATTCAGGAAGCGGGCATCGACACCAAAGCCCGGCGTTTTCCCAAAGCCGAAGTCGTGCAGGGCATCATCAGTTTTGCCAACAACACGGATACCCCGATTCGCGATTGCATCGTGCGCCTCTATCCGCAATTTGAACCGCTCGCCGCGCAAATCGAACGGGTTGACCGGCTCTATCAGGCGCGCAAACTCGAACGCAACGCGATGGATTACGACGACCTGCTGCTGAATTGGAAAAAATTGTTAATCGAATGCCGGGAAGTAAGCGATTATTGGGCAGAACAATTCGAGTACATACTGGTTGATGAATATCAGGACACCAATAAAATACAGGCGGAAATCGTTGACTTGCTGGCTGTCAAACATCGCAATGTGACGGTGGTCGGAGATGACGCCCAATCAATTTTTGGATGGCGCGGAGCGCACTTTCAAAACATTTATGAATTCAAAGACCGCTATCCCGACGCCCAGGAATTTCATCTCGAAGCCAACTATCGTTCGCGTCCTGAAATCGTCATGCTTGCCAATGCTTCGATAAAGAACAATCGCAAACAATTTCCAAAAAATTTGCGCTCGATTCGTCATTCATCAGGCGTAGCCCCTGCGCTCATTCCAACGCACGACCTCGACCAGCAGGCGGCGTTTGTCGCCAGCCGCATTCTTGAATTGCGCGACGAAGGCGTCGGTCTTGATGAAATCGCCGTGCTTTATCGCAGCCACTACCACGCGCTCGAATTGCAACTGGAACTTACGCGGCGCGGCATTCCTTACGTGGTGCGTTCAGGCGTACGTTTTTTTGAACAGGCGCATATCAAAGATGTGATTTCATATCTCCGGTTGCTGGTCAATCCGCGTGACGAGATTGCCTGGAAACGTGTATTGAAATTGATTCCGCAGGTCGGCAACGCGACCGCCAATCGCATCTGGGAACGACTGGCGAGCGCCGAGGAACCTTTAGCTTTGGTGCGTCGCGCCGATTTCGACGCGCAACCGCGATTTCGTGAAGGCTGGACGGAGTTCGTGAAACTCGTTGAACAACTCCTAAGTCCCGAATTTTTGCATCAACCGGCGCGGCAGATAGCTTTGATTTTGTCATCGGGTTACGAAACCCATCTCGAAAACAGTTATGAAAACGCCGATTTGCGCGCAGAGGATTTGCGACAACTGGCGAACTTTGCAGCGCGCTTTGAAACCACCGAAGAATTTTTATCCGAACTTGCGCTGATTAATACTGAACGGTTTGCCGCGCCGCAAGGCACGATTGCCGAAGATGTCGTAGCGGGTGGCGATGAAGACGAACAACTGGTTCTCAGTTCGATTCATCAGGCGAAGGGGCTGGAATGGCGCGCTGTCTTTTTGATTTGGGCAGCCGATGGCAAATTTCCTTCGGCTAGAAGTTTGCGCGATGGCGAACAGGAAGAGGAAGAACGACGGCTCTTTTATGTGGCGATTACCCGCGCCAAAGATGAACTCTATGTCTGCTATCCGTTGGTGGTGACCGATTATTCGAGACAAACGGTAATTCAAAAACCTTCACGCTTTATTACGGAAGTTTCCCGCGAACTATTTGAAATCTGGTCGCTCGAAGAAGAGACCCGCGAATTCGCGCCCACCGATGAACCGAAATTAATCAATTGAATCATTGAATCGGGAGTCATTTACTCAAGCGAAATTTTCATTGGAACAAATAGTAGTTTATGACGTTTTTAGGGTATCAATCCGCCGGGTTGATGCTCTGTAAGACTAGAAAAGAATAGAAGGAGAAAGCGAGCCTTCGGGCTGGCAACGAAAAAATGGCGACAACCGATCAACCAGTTTACGAAATTCACCAGCGTATGTGGGAATGTAAAGAATGTCATTCAATGATTGATGCAAGCGAAACCATCGCCTATCACCTGATTAATGGTGTGCTGTATGGATGGTGCCCGATTTGTTTTACCACCTCGCTCAAACAAGCTGCCTAAAAATTAAATCCTGATCAAACCACGTTGAATCGTGTTTATGGTTTACACGAACGCGGTCAAAGATTGCTTGCTCAACCTCGATAGATGATTATCTGCGTTGAAGAAGCGGTTTTTGATCGCGTTTCTATTTCAATCATTCGACTTTTCCGCTTCCAACAATTTTTGCACAACGACAAATTCTCCGGCGAGTAAATCCAAAAGCGTATCCGCGCCGGTTAAGTTGCCTTTGCGGCTTTTCGCTTCGAGCATTTCGCAAAGACCTGCCATACGTTTAACGCCGAGATTGGCGCTGCTGCCTTTTAAAGCGTGCGCCACGCGCCTGAGCGATTCGGCATCGTTTTCATCAAGAGCTTTGCGCATCAATTCAAGTCGCGGCGCAGCATCTGAACAGAATAAATCAATTAAATTTGGAATCAGTTCTTTGCGCTTTGCGCCAAGCGCGGCGCGCAATTTCGCGAGCACCCTTTTATCCAGAGATTCGGAAAAATTCTCGACCGGTTTTGGTTCGGCAATTTCTGTAACGATGGCAGAATTGTTCAACCATTTTTTTATCATCGCATCCAGTTTTTCCGGGTCAATCGGTTTACTGAGATAATCGTCCATGCCTGCCGCAAGACACCTTTCGGCGTCGCCTTCCAGAGCATTTGCCGTGAGCGCAATGATGATGGAATGTTTGTCGCCTTGAGTGCGACGAATCGCTGCCGTCGCTTCATAACCGTCCATCACCGGCATCTGACAATCCATCAAAATAATCGCGTAATCATTTTTCGCTAACGCTTCAATCACTTCACGCCCGTTGGTTACGGTATCCGCCTGATAACCGAGACTCTGAAGTTGCAAGACGGCGACCTCGCGATTGACCGGATTATCTTCGGCAAGCAACAGGCGGACTTTGGTATTGAGTGAATGTTCAACCGGCAAATCGGCATTGAGCCTTGCGCGTTCAATCGGTCGATTACCCTTTGTTCCGGCTGTCTTCAGCGTATGCGGCGTTTCGGCAATCAAGGTTGCCAGACAATCGAACAGTTCCGATTGTTTGACGGGTTTGATAATGAACGCTTCAATGCCGGGATTTTTTTGCTGGTCGCCGATATTACCAAGCGAAGACATCATCACCAGGCGGGTTGCGTGAAGGCGTTCATCGCTTTTAATCGCTTCAACCAATTTCAACCCATCCATCTCAGGCATCTGCATATCGAGAATTGCCAGCCCAAACGGGTCGGCATCGGCTGCCTCGCGTAACACCTGCAACGCTTCTCTGGCGCTTCCGGCTGTCGCGTAACGCATCCGCCACGAACTGACATAGTGGCTGAGAATCGTGCGGTTGGTTTCGTTATCATCAACGATTAACAGCCGCAGTTTTTCGATGACCGATTTTTGCGGCAACGGCGCGACCCGTTCATCGGTTTGCACTTCCAGAGGAATGGTGAACCAGAACGTCGAACCTTTACCGGGTTGGCTCACCACGCCGATTTCACCTTGCATGAGGTCAACCAGTTGTTTGGAAATCGCCAGTCCAAGTCCGGTGCCGCCGTATCTGCGCGTCGTCGAAGAGTCGGCTTGCGAAAAGGCTTGAAAGAGATTTGCCTGAATGGCTTTTTCCATGCCGATGCCGGTGTCTGTGACTTCAACCCGTAAACGGATTTGCGATGGGCTGAGAGGTTGTTTGGTGACGCTGACGATGACTTCGCCGGCTTCTGTGAATTTGATGGCGTTGCTCACCAGATTGGTGATGATTTGGCGCAGTCGCAAAGGGTCGCCGCGCAAATTGTCCGGCACATCGTTATACACGAAAGACGCGAGTTCGAGGTGTTTTTTCTGCGCCGGTTCGGCAAGCAGTTCAACGACGCTTTCAACCAGAGTTCGCAATTCAAACTGCACGTTTTCGAGAATCAATTTGCCTGATTCGATTTTTGAAAAATCGAGAATGTCATTGATGATGGCAAGCAAAGCATCGGCGCTCAGTTGTACGGTGTCAGCCATCTTTCGCTGTTCGGGGGTCAAAGCGGTTTTCAATAAAAGTCCGGTCATGCCGATGATGCCATTCATCGGGGTGCGAATTTCGTGGCTCATGTTGGCTAAAAAAGCCGATTTTGCCTGACTGGCTTTCAAAGCCGCTTCGCGGGCTTCAATCAAATCTCTTTCCAGTTGTTTGCGTTCGGTGACATCGCGGAAAATCGAGCGCGTCGCGTAAGGGTTGCCGTTTTTGAAACTACAATTGACATTGCCTTCGACAATGATGACCCGTCCGGTTTTCGTCAGGAATTTGGCTTCAACGAAATTGATATTTTCGCCCTGCATCAACCTTGAAAATAAATCCCGACAATGTTCAAGGCTATCCGGGTGAATGATGTTGAATAAATTGAGGCGTTCGATTTCCGCTTTACTGTAACCGAGGGTTTGTCGCCACGCCGGATTGACATATAAAAATCTGCCATCGGGCGCAACGCTTTGAATGAGGTCACTGGCATTTTCAAACAGTTCGCGGTAACGCTCTTCGCTCTCTTTCAAGGCTTCTTCGGCGCGTTTGCGTTCGGTAATATCCTGCGCGTGACCGAGAATAAACGGGGCATTGATGCCGTTATCCTGTTTGACGTTGTGATATTGCCAGGTGCATTCTTCGCCATTTTTTTTGAGCAAAACGATGTTGCCGGTAACCGTTGGTCTGACGCGAATCAATTCCAGATAGGTTTTGAATGACGATTTGGCGATAGGCGCAAGCAAGTCATATAAATTTTTACCTGTTAAATCCGCCGGTTCATAACCGAGCGAATGAGCCGCCGCCGGATTGACCATCAATAAATTGCCTTCAAGGTCGTGTGTGCAAATCAACCCCAGGCTGTTTTCAACCAGCACCCGGTAACGGGTTTCGCTTTCCCGCAGAGCTTTTTCGGCTTCTTCCAATTTTTCAAAAGCCAGGCTTTTATCGCGGGCTTTTTGCGCCAGGATTTGAATCTCTTCGTAATCAAGGCGCAAGCGTTCGATGGTTAAAACCTGTTTGCCGCTCGCAGAAATGGCAAAGGCTTCCAGTTGAATTAAATTGCCCGCGGTGTCTTCATCCGCCCAGGGACCGGAATTGAGTCGTCCGATTTGATGTTGCTGCCAGAAGGGTTCGGCTTCCTGTAAAAAATATTCAATGAAGGGAAATTTTTCTGTGAGGTTCAACGGCTCGGGTGCATCAAGACATTCGGGGTAAATCGCTAAAAACCAGGCGGGCGGCGCGTTGAGCAATTTGAACGCCCCATTACCAAGGCGCTCAAAAGCCGCCGCATCAAGCGCCGTGAAAATATCTGTGTACAAAACTTGAGTCATCACCGCTGTTCAAAATAAGAGATTATGATTGGTTGCACGCCGGGTTTACAGCTTGAGAATTTTTTTCGTCAAAGACAAAAACGCTTGTTCTACGCCTTGCCCGGTTTTAGCACTGGTTTCCAGCACTTCAAAACCTTGTCCGGCAAGATGCTCTATGGCGCTCCTGGCAATTTTTAACTCATCCAGCAAATCCGATTTGTTGAATACCAGAATAAACGGCAACTCGCCGATTTCTTCCTCAACCCGCTGTTTTAAATCCAATGCCATCTCTAAAGTTTTCGGGCGCGTTCTATCGACTACCAGCAGATAACCCGCCGCGCCGCGCAGATACGAGGTTCTGAGTTGCAGGTATTCGTCTTCGCCTGCCAAATCCCACAACATCAGCATAACCTCCTGTCCGTCTATCTGAACAATTTTTTTATCGACTTTAACGCCGATGGTGGTGAGATATTTTTCCGAAAAAAGGCTTTTGACGAACCGCGCCAGCAGGCTGGTTTTACCGACCGCATAAGCTCCAAGCGTGCAGATTTTTTTCTGTAACATCAAACCCCGACTACTTTCCCTGTATCCGAAAATTTATTCTACGATAACCACTTTAAAGGTGACTTGGCGACCCGAATCCTGCGATTGATTCATCGGCTGATTGCTTACGGCAACCAGATTATTGGCACTCACGCCTTGCGCAATCAATGTGGCAATGACGTTGCGAGCGCGTTCCTGTTGCAGTTCCTGATTGAGCGAATCCGGCCCGGTCGGGTCTGTATGCCCGCTGATTTCGACGCGCCAGGATTTGCCTGCGGCGATGAACTGCTTTTCAAGAGCTTGCAAATCTTCGACCAGCGAAGCCATGATTTCGCGCTCCGTCGGCAAAATTTCGGCGGAACCGGCATTGAAATGGATAAGCGTTTTTTCAACCCGCGCTCTGGTCTGCTCATCGAAAAGCCGGTCAAGTTTGAATTCGTTGACTCCGACAATCAATTTTGCCAACCGCTCCGCTTCACCGACCCAGAGTAATGGCGCGTTGCCGCTCGCATGCAGCACGCCGTTTTCAAGCGTCAGCGCCACACCTTTGGGCGGTTGCAATAAACCCTTGGCGCGTTGCAAAACAAAATCGGGATGCGAAGATTGATAAGTTTCCCAACGACTCACAACCGTTTGCGGATTCACCTCGGTGGTTTGCAAAATCGCTTGCGGGTCTGATGCCAGCGGGTCGCGCAGTCCGGTGATGTGAAATTTGCCGCCGCGCCTTTCTTGAGAAACCACCACGATGCCGGGTTCACTTTGCAATCGATTGACATAGTCATCAAAACGCCACTGGCTTCTCAAGGAGAAAAATAACCAGGTCGCAACGGCGATTAATACCACACCGACTATTGCCCAGAGCAAAACCGGCTGCCGCGTTTTATCGGCTTGTTCCTGAAGTTGCATCTGCAAACAATCTTCAAGCGTCGGGCGGCTGGCTTCAAATGCCGAAGCCTCGCCTTGAAACGCACTAAGCGCATTGGCTTGTTCGAGGTGAATGGTTTCAATCGCGTCCTGCAAAACTCTTCGATATTCCTGCGGCGCATTGCCGCGAATGACCGATGCCAGCAAGGCTTTCGGACCCTGTTCAATCCATACCTGCAAATCGCCGACTTCCAGAGATTCCAGAGCGTCGCCGCTTTTCGTGCCGAATGAATCGTGTACGAAATCCTGAATCGCGGTGAGCATTCCCGAAACCATATCGGCGTCTTGCGTGACGGTGTGGGTTGCCGAAACGTGTTGTAACAACAAGCCGGTTTCAATGTGAATTAAAAAGACCTGTTCAACCCGGTAGCGCAGGGTGTGCGAGAGCACCACTTCGGCAAATGATTTCCCGGTGCGCAAGGCTTCGATGCGCCACTTCACCCCTTTAATGGAGATGCTGTATTCGAGGGCTTGATTGAGCGATTGCACGAGTTCGCGCAAGGCGTTCGAGATGGCTTTGCGGATAGCCGGACCAATAATTGGAAAGATGGCATCGGCAATGGCGCGGGGATTTCGTTTGACGGAAGCGTTGAGGGATTCTTCGACGGTCGGGGTTAAGGCTTTGGTTAAGGCTTTATCTTTTTTCGCCCGGAGCAGGATGCTGTCCGGGAGCACACTGCTTAAATCTTCGGCGCGACGTTGAGGATTTTCGATGCGCGCTTTAAGTTTGGCGAACTGCTCACGGTCTTCCGCAAGCAGCAGTTCGCGCAGTTCGCCAAACTCATCAAGGGCTTGCAAGTCCGGTTTCTGAACTGTCTCATCAGGTTGGTCATTTTCCTGAAGAGAGAGTTCAATCATTGCTTAAATCCTCCGCGCCCGGAATCGCGAATTCATTATTCAACCGCATGGCGAGTTCGGTAAACATTGCCGCAAGCGCCGCGCGGTCAGTTTTTTCGTAACGCAATTCCTGCGATTCTCGCTCCAAGGCGTCCAATGCCTCCTGCTGTTTCTGGCGAATATCACCGGAAAGTCGCTTCGACTGGTCGAGCAGTTGTTCGCGCAAATCGCGCTGATTTTTGGTGATTTGATCGTCGAGTTGGGTGCTCTTTTTCTCAAAGGCTTTAGTTAAATCCTTGAGGTCGCGGGCGAGTTGATTATTGGTCTCTTTGCGTTCGCCCTGTTCGGCTTTCAATTTATCGGAGAGGCTGTCGAGTTCTTTTTTGATATAAATTTCCAGCGCGTCAAAGCGTTTGCGCACTTCGTCCTTCAAATCATGGGATTCTTTAA
Organism: Acidobacteriota bacterium; assembly: GCA_040754075.1. Lineage (NCBI taxonomy): Bacteria > Pseudomonadati > Acidobacteriota > Acidobacteriota bacterium. The sequence goes on along the minus strand of JBFMDH010000037.1, from coordinate 19,311 downwards.
TCAATCGCTCTTCGAGTTTGGCAAAGCGTTTTTCATAATCGCGCGCTTGTGAACCGAAGAGGATTTCCCGGACTTTATCGAGACTGCCCGCGCCTTCTGCGGTTTGTGCAGACGGGGCTTTGCCGTCAATTTGCTTTCTTTCCTCAGCCATAGGTTTCGCTTTACTCCTTAGCGGTAGTTTGTTTTTTGCAGGTTTCACAGAAACCGCTTTCATTACTTTCGATTTCGTACCAGGCCGTTTGCTCTTTGTAGATGACACCTCGTTGCTCCTTGTTTTATAGCAAGCAATTCAGGTTAAACAACCATAGCGTTAATTGGGGATGTTCTGCGAGCAAAAGCATATAACACAGCCCTTGAAAATCAAAGTGCCGGAAATTTGTGCAGGTGATTTGGCGAAAAAGGTTGGCGGAGGAGAGAAGGGGAGTTGATGAAGACGTTTCCTACTAAGCTGACGCTGCAACTACCATCAGGCTGGAAACGCGAACCCGGCTCGTCGCTTGTCAGGTTAGGACTTAATCAGCATTTCTTTGATAGCGTCGAGAACCTGCGCCGAACATGGGCTTTGTTGTTCGAGTTCAAAAAATTTTTCCGCGACCTCCAATTTGGCTCGCAGTTTATGAAGGTCAACCGGTTTTAACAAAATATCGTCAACCCCGGAAGCGAGCGCCTTGAGCAGCGCGCTTTTTTCCGAGCAGGAAGTCTGCAAGATGAAATAAGTATGGTGAGGATTATTTGCGCTGCGAATTTTTTGACATAACTCGACGCCGTTTAAATGGGGCATCGAATAATCGGAAACCACCAAACGATAATCATTGCGTTGAAAGGCTTCCCAGGCGGCTTTGCCATCTTCACAAACCGTGACCTGATGCCCGAGTTCGGCGAGCATTTCATGCAATATCTTGCGCGATGACGAATCATCTTCAGCTAACAGGATGTTCATAAAATTCCCTTCTTTCATAAAGCTTGGTACGAACCACAGACCAATTGAAAGCAGGGAGTGAAAGTGTTGGCGCGAAGTCAAAACAGGTATTTCTGCTCTTCGCCATTTCTTACGTGTGTGAGTCTGGTAATCAGGGACGTCACCAAGTGTTTCATGCCCGATTCCGTCTCCAGGTAAAAAAATGCGCGCGCATCGGTTTTCAATCCCCAAGGGTCTGTAACGTATGCGTCTCCCTTTTTGCATATGGCTCCCATCAAAATCGCTTTGGTCTTTTTGTCGCCAAGCGAACCGCCCGACAAAAAGCCGCGACGTTGATGGACGTCGATGATCGAAAATCGGTAAGAGCTATTCTGGGTTTCAATGATCAGCTCTTCCGAGGTTCGCAAATCTTCAAACTCAATCGCTTGAAGCGGACTAACAGTTGTCATCTCACTAACCATATCCATCATTTTTTCACCTTCAACAACACACTCAATTTCTGTTTTTTTATTAACCATTCGGTTTTCAACCGGTTTTTCTAAGCATCGCTGGGGCGCTGACCACATAGGGAATAAACCCTCGGTCATTGCTCCTGCGCTGCCGCAATTGCCGCGCGCGCGCGGCGCGTTGGGCAAGTTCTGAGGCGAGAACATAACTGTTGCCGTTGCAGTTGGCGCAACGCCCCTCAGCATTTAAACAGGTGCGGCGCGGCGTATCGGCTTCACCGGCGCAATCGCCGCAGATGATTTGCACGGGAACCATCAACGAATAATCGCGAGGCGTCAGGCTTTGCGCGGGGCGTGCCGATTTTATTGCAGAGAAGATTAAAAGCATCAGTGCTAAAGCGGCGGTCAACAACGCTACGGCTAACATAAGTTTTCTCACTTTCAAAAAATCGTTTCGGGGAAAATGATTTAGGCGTGACCGTGAACCAGTCACCGTCACGCCGTGCAACTGCGTACGGTACAGCTATTCGGCTCCCCTCCCGTCTAGCTCAAAGCAGCGCGAGACTGCTTTGCCGACGCAGCGCAACCCACACACCTTACGCAGGTTTAGTTGAAAAAATTACCCGGATACCCCTGTTCGCTCCCTACCCCCGCTCGACTCATATAAGATGAGAGGTGCTGTGGATGTTCCTGAATATAAGTCATAACAATTTCAAATACCTGTTCGGCTTTTTCATAAGTCAAGCCGACCTTGTTCATCAGTAAAGTAACGATATGTTCTTTCATTCCAAGCCTCCTGAATCAAAGACACATCATTAATCATTTGCAGCCTGACCCGATTGATTCCAAGCTTGCGGGTTCAGGGCTACCGTAAAAATTTCGTCGCTCAATGTTTGAATCGAAAATTGCATACTCCGGGTGCTTAAATTTGCCATCTGAATCCTCAATAAATTTTTAAATAACCAACGTAATAATAGTTTTTAAATTATGAGGACACGTTCATCCCCCAGTGATGGGTTAGAGCTTAACCCTGATGCCCTTATGGACGCTTCTAAGACCCCATCACTGCTTACGTGCCCTCATTACATGATGGATTAAACCATAGGCTGAAGCCTTGCACATCGCTCTGCGCTTCCGTTTTCGATAGTCACAAACGCCTATTTTTAATTGATTGGAATTAGCAAATTGGCGTGGTTGATATAGCACCCTGGTGCCAGGCAAAACGAAAAAGAAAGGCGAGCTATTCGGCTCGCCTTTCTTTGAAAAGGGATGACGGTGAGTGGAGTAAAATGCCTCAAGCTTCCCGGCTTTGTACCTTGCGCCAAATCCAGAGCAGCAGAATGGTGCATAAAACCGATGAGATAAACCCGCCTTTACCGAGATGGAAATAGTAGCCGATGAATGTGCCGACCGCTGACCCGGCAATGCCTACCCCGGCAGTCGCCAAACAACCCATCTCATCTTTTCCGGGCAACAGAAATCGCGCAATCGCGCCGATAATAAGTCCCGAAATAAATTGTCCGATTAACCAGCCGATTCCCATAATGAAAGCCTCCTAGTTGAGTTTGTGATGACAAAGAAATTTACGTCTCCAGCAGGTGAGAAGTTGCGACGCCATCGAACCGCTACTTCCGCAATTAATTTTTCGCTTTGAGCAGGTCGCGGATTTCCGCAAGCAAAACCTCCTGGGCAGACGGCGCGGCGGGCGCTTCTTCCTGTTTTCTCTTCATCCGGTTTGCCGCTTTGACGACCAGAAAGATAACAAAAGCGATGATCAGAAATTGAATGATGGTGTTTAAAAATGCGCCGTAAGCAATCACGGCTCCCAATTTTTTCGCCTCTTCAACGGTCTTGGCGGTTTGTCCTGCAAGCGGAATGTAGAGGTTGGCGAAATCAGCGTTGCCGAGCAATTTACCAATCGGCGGCATAATCACATCATCAACTAACGAAGCGACGATTTTGCCGAACGCGCCGCCAATAACCACCGCAACTGCCAAATCCAAAATATTGCCTTTGGCAATAAATTCCTTGAACTCTTTTAACATAGTGTCTTCTCCTTAGCGCGCGGTTTATCGGTTTTTCCGAATGACCGACGATTTGAATTTTGTGAGAGGCGTTAAGCCCAAAGCCTTGATAAGCTGAAACGCAATTGGTTTCGTGGTATCAATTTTTGAATCACTTTGGCTAACTTGGGGATGCGGCATGCCTATACTACAAGGTTGCATTTTTGAGTTCAACAACGGTGCTGATTTTTCAACTTTTCAGATAGCGCTGTTTGGGCAACAACACTTCGCGTTCGATGGCAAAAACTTTTTCGGCAAACGTATCTTTGAACAAATCATAACCGGCGCTGATTAATTCAGCAGGCTTTTTATTTTTCATGCCGACTAAATGAAATTTTACGACGCCGGTTTGCGTGTCAAACTCGCGTTTTTCGATAACTCGTGATGCCGCAAACAAGGTATCGCCGGCAAGCACTGGCGCGGGATGCACGCCTTTATCGTAACCCAAATCCCACAAAGCATTCGCCGTCGTGTCGCGGCTCGCCAGCGAATTAATCCACGCGAAAACCAGCGGGCCGCAAACCACTCGCGTCTTCATAAAACTGTGTTCACGCGAATAGACTTCATCGAAGTGCAAGGGATGCGAATTGCGCGTCAGCATCGTCAATTGCATATGTTCGCTTTCGCCAATCGTGCGCCCGTTGCCATGCAAAATGATGTCGCCTGCCGCGAACGTTTCAAAAAGCCCACGCGGGCGACCAAACCACACAGGCGTTTTAATCTGTTCTTTGATTTCACGCGGCAAAATCAACTCGCTTTCTTCCGGCGGCGTAATAATATTTTCCGCAAACAGGGAATCGGGAAACCCTTGTTCAGCAGGTTCCGCGTGATGTCGATTTTTAAGCTTCCCTGCGGGGATTAAGGCTTTACGCTCGAAAGTCACAACCGGCACGCCGTCCTGATTGAGACAGATGGTGCGCACATGCACGACGCCTCTATCGGGCTTTGAATGCGATGGACGAACCGACAGCACTTTCGATGCGGTTGACAGCGTATCGCCCGCATAAGCCGGATTGGGAAATCGCAGATTGATATAAGCGAGATGGGCGATGGCTTGTTCAGATACATCATGAACCGAAGAACTGAGCGCCAGATTCATCAGTGTCATCGGATGCGCGACGCGGTCACGAAAGCCGAGTTCACGCGCAAAACGTCGACTGGAATAGAGTGGGTTGGGGTCAAGAAACGAAGCCGCGCATAAACTGAGCAGTCCATCATCTAAAGTAACTTCCCACGGGTGATGATAAATTTCGCCGACCGTGAAATCATCAAGCAATCTGCCGTAACCGGGTTGCAACACGCTGCCATCACTCATCGCTTTTTCCTCATTGAAACGAATTTTTAATTTGTTGCTACATTGCCTGACTTCGCCTTGATGCTTCAAGCGCAATTGGTACAATTGGACGGATTTCTTTAATAACGATTCAAGTAGTTGCGCAATTCAAAAGACAATCAGGTGAGGAAAATAAAAGAGAAATGAAAAAGCGTTCGACAACAAACGGACCCGTACAAAAATTTATCACCGAGCATGGGCTTGATGTGCTGCTCATCTTCATCCCGCTCGCAGCCATTTTTCATTACACGCATCGCCCGGCGCTGTGGACCTTCATTGCTTCGGGGTTGGCGATTGTGCCGCTCGCGGGATGGATGGGTAAAGCCACAGAGAGTTTGTCCGAACGCCTTGGCGCAGGCGTCGGCGGCTTGTTGAATGCCACATTTGGCAATGCTGCGGAAATGATTATCGCCTTTCAGGGACTTCGCGCAGGGCTGACGGAAGTCGTCAAAGCGTCGATCACCGGTTCGATACTCGGCAATATTCTGCTGGTTTTGGGACTCAGCATTCTCGCGGGCGGCTTGAAATTCAAAGACCAGAAATTCAATCGCACAGCCGCTTCGATGAGCGGAACGCTGATGACCTTGAGTGCCATCGGTCTGTTGATTCCGGCAGTCTTTCACTGGGTTACACGCGGCACCTCGCCAAGCGAAGATGATCTGAGCGTCGAGATTTGCATTGTGCTGTTTATCACCTACATCCTCAGTCTGGTTTTTGCCTTGAAGACGCATAAAGACCTCTATCTCGGAACCAGCGAATCGCATCGCGAATCGGTTTCGATGAAACTCGCAACCGCCTTGACGGTTTTAGTGGTTGCCACAGGGTTGGTCGCCTGGATGAGCGAACTCCTGGTTCATGCGGTTGAAGAAACCTCGCACGCTCTGGGTATGACGCAGGTATTTATCGGCGTCATCGTGGTCGCGGTTATCGGCAACGCCGCCGAACACAGCACCGCCGTGTTGATGGCGATGAAAAATCAGATGGATTTGGCTTATCACATCGCTGTCGGTTCAAGTATGCAAATCGCATTGTTTGTCGCGCCGGTGTTGGTTTTTCTGAGTTATGCGATAGGCAAACCGATGGATTTATTGTTTACGCCTTTTGAAGTGATAACGGTTGGCTTGGGCGTCGGTATCGTGACCCTGGTTGCTGCGGATGGCGAATCGAACTGGATGGAAGGCGTGTTGTTGCTGGCAGTCTATATTATTTTTGCGATGGCGTTTTTCTTCTTGCCCGAAGTTTTACCGGCAACATTGTAAAAGCTATGCGTAGTTGGCTTCGGTTTTGATAATCTGTTCGGGGTTGAGTTGTTCAAGCAGGGCTTTCTGGGCGCGTTCAACTGCCGATTTTTCTTTGGCTTCAATGGTAATTTTGACGCGATAATCTTCGCCGCCGAAAACCGGATAGGAACCGATTTCGACATCGCTGTGCGCGGCGGCGACTTCATCGAGTCGCGTGGCAATATCCAACTCTTCTTCGCGAGTAAAAACGGTACGCACATAAAACGGCGTGGCTTGAAAACGGTCGCGTATGGCGTCGAATTTTCTGCGGAAAAATTCCGGCACCCCCGGCAGAATGTAAACATTTTCCATCGCCACGACAGGCCAACTCGTCAGCGTCCCGCCCACCAGATTGGAACCCGCCGGAACATCCGCCAGGCGCAATCGCTTTTCATCCGTGTCGTCGCCGAAATAGCCGCGAATCAAGCGTTCAAGTTCGGGATGCCGCACCAGGTCGCAATCAAAGGCGCGGGCGATGCTGGGAATCGTCAAATCGTCATGGGTGGGTCCGATGCCGCCCGAAGTGAACACATGGTCGTAACGCGCCGAGCATTCGCGCACTGCTTTCACAATATCGTCCATGTCATCAGGGATAATGACGATGCGGCGCAGGGCAACGCCGAGTTTGTAAAGCTCTTTAATCAGGTAGGTGGCATTCTGGTCTTCGGATTTGCCGGTGAGGATTTCATTGCCGATGACGATGATTGCCGCAGTCTTTTGTTGCATAGCAAACATATTACTTTTCCGGTGAGTCAACGGCAATGTGAGAATGCGCGCAGCTTCGCTGAAAATAGAAGCGCCTTTTAAAATAGATGAGGCTTTTTTGAAGGGAAAAAGTTTATCTTTCGGATTGAGCAGATTGGGCGGATTTTTCTGAGCAATTTAATCAGTTCAATCCGTTTCATCTGCTCAATCCGAAGATAAACTTTATTCTTTGGCAAATGGGGATGGGCTTTTTGTTGAAAGCTTCGCCGGTAGGTTGCCAAGCGCCTCCTGACTTCACTGCGCGCAAATTCCAATGTTTGTTAATGGTTTGCTGTTGAAAGGTTCGGGTGTATCCAATACAATCCTTGCGCTCTCAATCACAACTGAAATATTCAGTGGACATCGAAAGGAAAAGGTCAATGCGTTGTAAAGCTCTACTTACTATCTGTGTGTTTACGCTGCAAATTTTTGTCGCCTCTGCAATCAACCATTCAGCCAGTACGCTCGCCGCCGATTCGCCGAAAGACCCGGTCGCAAACGGACAGGTTGCCGCATCAGACTGGCCGATGTACGGGCGCGACCTCGAAGGCTCGCACTACAATCCGCACGAAAAGAAGATCACCCCGAAAACCGCCGCGCAACTCAAACTCAAATGGACGTTCGAGGCGGGCGCGGATGTTTCGAGTCAACCGACAGTGGTTGGCGGAGTGATCTATTTCGGCTCGTGGGACGGCAAAGAGTATGCGCTTGATGCCAAGACCGGACAAAAGATTTGGGAATTTGAAGACAAGCCGGCGAGTTCCTCACGAAGCGGCGCGGCTTATGGCGACGGGATGCTATTTTTCGGCGACCTCGCCGGACGGCTTTACGGACTGGATGCCAAAACCGGCAAGATGATTTGGAAAGTGCGCATTGACGACCACAAAGACACGGTGGCGACGAGTTCGCCGATTTACTACAACGGCAAAGTCTACATCGGGGTTGCTTCGCACGAAGAAGGCGGCGTGATGAAATATCCCAAGTATGAATGCTGCACCTTTCGCGGCGGCGTGCTGGCGGTTGATGCCAAAACCGGCAAAACCGTCTGGCGGTATTATGTGATTCCCGAAGAACCGAAGGTTGTCGGCGTAGATAAACGCGGCATCAATATCAAAGGACCTTCGGGCGGCGCGGTCTGGTCAACCATCACTATTCATCCGAAAGATAATCGCCTCTATGTGACCACAGGCAATCAGTACACGGGACCGGCATCGCCCTATCCGAATGCGATTGTTGCGCTCGACCTTGCCACCGGGAAACTCATCTGGGCAAATCAGGCGACCCCCAAAGACATCTGGACATTCAATTGCAAAAATGACCCGGATTGCAGCGACCTCGATGTCGATTTCGGCGCGATGTCGCTGTCGTTTAAAGGCGCAAATGGCAAGATGTTGATTGGCGCAGGGCAAAAGAGCGGCTATTTCTGGGCAGTTGACCCGAAAGACGGCAAGACCGTATGGAGCACGAAAGTCGGCGATGGCGGCAAACTCGGCGGCGTCGAATTCGGCAATGCGACCGATGGTGAAAATGTTTATGTCGCGATTTCCAATGCTGCAAACCGCAACCGTCAAGGAACGGTTTCGGCGCTTGATGGGGCGACCGGAAAAATTTTGTGGCAGGTGCCAAGCCAGGACAAGGGGTCGCATTTCGGACCCCTTACGGTGACCGGAAGCGGCGCGAATAAACTGGTCTACGCCGGTTCATCGCGAGGCAACATTTATATCTATGATGCCAAAGACGGCAAAATTCTCTGGCAATATGATACTGGCGGCGCGGTTGGCGGCGGTCCCACGGTAGTTGACGGAACGTTGTATGTCGGTTCCGGCTACACTTTTTTGGGCGTTGGCAAACCGAATAACAAGTTGTATGCTTTTTCTGTAGATGGCAAATAGTCAGATGTGCAAACCTAAAATCGATTAGCTGAAGGGAGAGTGAAAATCTATTTTTACTCTCCCTTTTGCGTTGCGAAAGCGGTTAAATCAACGTTGCCATCAGAGGTTGTTTGAATTACTATCTTGCCGCTTTAAGAAAGCGGCTTTCTCGAACAGAAAAAATTCTTAACTCTAAGGAGAGAATCCCTATGGACACCGAAGCATTGAAACAATATCTGGTCAATAACGACGAGCAGTTTGCGACCCTTTTACAAGAACATCAATCATATGAAAAACGCTTGAGCGAATTGACCGAATTATCTTATCCGAGTGAAGCAGAACAAATGGAAGAAGCAACCCTGAAGAAAAAGAAACTCCACCTGAAAGACCAAATGGAAGTGATTATGCGCCGCTATAAAGAACAAGCGGCGAGTCACTGAAACAGTCCGGCAACCCATTGTGAATAAAATCTCGGCAAGATAATTTCGGCTACTCGATGTGGCATAGGGTTCAGTGTATTTTGCAAACGAGAATTTATTGAAGCGGAAACCGTCGAAATCTGAAATTCATTTTACGAACAACAATCTGCAAGTCATCTTTCCCGAAAAATCCAAATGGCAAAAGAAGGCATCCCATTCATTCTGATTTTTTTAATTCCTGCGGCACTCTTTCTTTATTTGACCTGGTGGGTCGCCGCCGGGCTTTGTCTATTCTTAGCCGCCTTTATGGCTTTTTTTTTCCGCGACCCGGCGCGCCTGTGTCTTACCGATGAACGATTGATTCTGTCGCCTGCCGATGGTCGGGTGGTGATGCTCGCGCCGGTTGATGCAAATGATGCCCATTCGCCGGTGCAGGTGGCTATCTTCCTGTCGCCGCTCAATGTGCATATCAATCGTTCACCGATTGCCGGTGAGATTATCGATTTGGTTTATAAACCGGGCGCATTTCATGTCGCTTCCAAAGATATTGCTTCGGTTGAAAATGAACAAAATGTCATCACCATCAAAGGGCGTTATGTGACGGTGGTGGCGCGACAGATTGCCGGGCTACTGGCGCGGCGCGTTGTTTTTTGGAAGAAGAAAGGCGATTATGTAAAGATGGGCGAGAAAGTTGGACTCATGAAATTCTCTTCGCGAATGGATTTGGTCTTACCCCCTGAAGTTGAAATTCTGGTAAACATCGGCGACCGTGTGGTGGGCGGCATTTCCATCATCGGTCGCGTGCGCGAAGCTTGAAATGTTGAGAAGCAATAAGCTGAAATGAAGGGAAACCGGAGTTTTCTCTGCCTGCGAAAACCTCAGCGTCCTCTGCGGTTAATCTGTCGCAGAGGTCGCCTAAGCGCAGAGGACGCAGAGAACAACCGCGATTCGCCAAAGCAATTTGCGCGAAGCCTTGAAGTTCAGGAGGTCAAAGATGCCGGGTAGAAAATTTCCAAATAGCCGACAAAATCGTTTACGTCAAAATTGGCGCAAAGGCGTTTATGTGCTGCCGAGTCTGCTCACCACTGCCAATATTTTCTGCGGCTTTTATTCGATTATGGAATCGATGAACGCCATCCGGTGGTTTTCGGTTGATGGGTTCCAACCGGCAGCCGACCATTTCAATCGCGCCGCGATTGCTATTGGCTTTGCCGCGCTCTTTGATTTGCTTGACGGGCGCATTGCGCGCATGACCAATACGACTTCGGAATTCGGTATCGAACTCGATTCCATTGCCGATGTAATTTCATTTGGCGTCGCCCCGGCAGTGCTTGCCTATATGTGGGGCTACGGGCAGATTCCCGAACTCAATAAATTCGCGTGGGCGGCATCATTCCTGTTTTTGATTTGCGGGGCGCTGAGACTGGCGCGTTATAACGTGCAGGCGCGCCAACCCAATCCCAATCTGCCGCCAAAAAATCCCAAAGAGAAAAAAGCCTTTGTCGGGATGCCGATACCGGCGGGCGCCTATTTGATTGCTGCTATCGTGCATTTTTCGCCCTATCCGCTGGCGGCAAAAGCGACCATGTATTACCCGCTGTTTGGCGGCAACGGGGCGACCGTCGAACCCAGAGGCTTGGCGATTGGCTTGCTGGTACTGGTGACCTGTCTGGCATTTTTAATGGTCTCGACGATTCGCCATTCGAGTTTGAATAAACTCGGTTCCGGTCAAAATCCGCGCGTGGTAATTTTGGGATTTGTTCTGGTGGGGTTGTGCATCTGGTTCTGGTCGCAGGTGACGCTGTTGATTCTCGCCTCGCTTTACGCTTCACACGGAGTTGCGGGAAAACTCTGGTCACTCATTAAACCGAAACACGGCGATGCCGAAATTGAACTCAGCCAACAACCTTCATCACAAAAGATGTAGTCTCTAATCGGCGAAGGCGCGGTCAAAGACCGCTTGCTTAATAAGCAAAACATTTGCCAATCGTTATGCTAAAAAATCATCACTGGAGAAAACCATTCCGGCAGAAGCGCCTTTATTTGGATTTCGCTTTTTTGACGGCGCGTTTTTCTCTGGTTGAGGATTGAGGCTTTTTTGCAGGCAACAGGCGGCGCACCTGCTCTTCGCCAAACAGAAAACCTCCGGCAAGCGGAATGAGGCTCAGCAGGGCAAGGCAGATGCTGCCGAAAATGGTACTGAACCAGCCTTCGCGATGACCGAGCGCGCGATTATTTTTCGGATGATTTTTTTCATACTCAATGGTCAGCGGCGCATTCATATTTTCGCTCACCGCAAAACCGCGCGGGTGTTCAGCCAGCAGTCCGTCAGGAATCAAATGGCTCACCGGATTATCGTATAACTCCGAAAGCCCGTTGACGGTTTGCCCGTCTTCGGTTTCAAAGATGAATTCGGTTTTATAAATGTCGTAAGACTCTGTGTTATGGTCGGCGTCGGTGGTGCTGTAGATGGCGTGCGTGACCCGCGTAATTCGCGCGGCGGTTTGTTTGCCATCCATTTTGAGTTTAATGATATTGACGATTCGCGCTCCCGAATAATAGATGAGCGCGCCGCCGAAAACCACCCACCCGGCGGCAAAGAGCAGATGAATCACCCGGCGGAAAATTCCGGCGGCAGGTTTTTTCATCAAGGCTTGAAATGGCGCAGCGTCAACAATGAAAATCGACAGCAACATCAAAACGCCAATCGTTATATCAACGATTTTCCAGGTGGTTCTGGCAAACAGAAAAGTCGAAAGAGGAAAAAACAACAGCCCGACGAGCAGGTAAAAGAAGAGCGTCGAAAATTCATCTTCACCAAGCGCCCGAAAAAAGCCCCACACCGCCACCGCGCAAATCGGAATTTGAAAATACCATCGCGAATTATACGAAGGATACACCGCTGCCCAGAACCACAACCCGGCAGTGAGGACTCTCGCAGCAGTAAACAGTAAGGCTTGCGTCTTTTCTTTCATCACACAGGTTTAATGCGATGGTTTGAACGGTTTTTTATCGATTACCACGCGCCAAAACACGTGGCAATTAATTTGGCAATTAATTTCTTTATTTTTCAAAAAGTGTTTGCAGTATTGTTAATTTGGAATCTGCAATTTCTCACGCTTTTTCGGCGATGATGATGTAGCTGCGCAAGCCGCCCGCGACTTCCGCTACGTCTTTTGAATAAGTGGCGCGAATCGGGCGATGCGCTTTGATGAGTTCGCTGATTTCGCGCGCCGATGTCAGCCCAATATCCTGACAACCCACAGCCCAGCGTTTGATGTGCGCGGCGGCGCTGAGCATCTCTTCAACTTTTAACAGGTATGCCTGTTTCGATTGCAACGACGTGATGGCGCGGGTCGCGTCGCCTGTCGTATCGCTTGTGCCGGTCACCCAGCATTCGCGCCATTCGGAACGCGCTTCGTTACCGGCGACCTCTGCACGCGCTGCCGGTAAATCGAGATAGAGCAAATCCACCTGCGATTGTTTGATGAAATCCTGCGGCGCGAGATTGAAACAACGATTCTGCGGATGACGATACGCGCCGATGTTCAAACGCCCCGCCAGTCGCCAGAACACCGTCGCCAGCGGTCGCCGGTAATCCAAAGTCTCTTCGTTAAACGACAGCGCATAATCGCCGGTCTGCATGCCTAAAAGATATGCCTGCGCCCGCAATTTTTCGTCCGCCAGTATTTGAATGTTGCGATGGAGATTTTCCAACCACCAGGCGTCGGTTTCGCGAAACCAACCGAGCAGTTGTTTATTGGTGAGCCGCGCACCGGGAATGTAGATGTCTTCGAGCAATTGATTGATGTGGTCTTCGGTTAAGGCTTCGGTTGATTCAATGGTGGCGCGCGCCGCCAGCGCCGCCCAGGCGCGGGAATCGTTTGAAAGAATGCGTTTGCGAAAGAGTTTCAAATACCAATCGAGTTTGGCTTCGCCTGAAAAGGGAATGGCGATGCTGTCGAATTGAAACTGGCGAAGCACGCTCACTTGAAAACCGAGCAGCGATTTTTTGTTATAGCTGCCGCCCGTCCAGTTGAGCCACGTTGGTGAATCATCGACTTCAATAATCGAAGTTGTGGTTTGTTCAACCGGCGCAATCGTCGGCGGCGAAAATGGCATTAAAGGCGTGGTCTCATATTTCGACAAAGCCGCTTGCAATGCAAGGTTGGGTTGCGGCGTTTCAGCGGATGTCGAGGCATCGACTTGTGATGTCGTATCTGAGTTCGGCACGACTTCGCTGCTAACGGTTTCCGGCGCGCTCGGCGAATTGCTCGGCGCTTGCGGCAATTCGCCAGGTGATAAAGATTGAGGAGTCGATTCATTGAGGCTTTGCCAGACCGTTGGCGGCGCAGGTTGTGAAGTCGGCGATTCAATTGCAGGCGGGTTCGGCGCATTTGTAGAAGATGGCGACACCGATTCCGTCGATAGCGTTGTCGGGTCGCTGAAAAAACGACTCTGCGGTTCAACCGGTGAAGCGGTGGTTTGGTTGCCTGTCGGTTGATTAGTGAAAGCTTCGTTGGTCGGTTGAAAGACGACCTGTGATTGCTCGTTGGCTGGCGGCTGAACATTCGCCGCAGCAGTTGTTTCAGGGTTTTCTACGTTGATTTGGTCTGCTGCTTCAATTTGATTTTCTAAAGACTGGGCAGTTGCTTCGATTTGATTTTCTGCTGACGGTTGAGCATCGGCTTCAAGCATCGGTTGTGGCGGTTCGCTGATTGGCTCAGGCGCTTGGAGTTCGCCCATTTCATCAAGCAAAGCCAGCAGCGCGTGAACCACATAGGGGTCGCATTCGATACCTGCCGAAGCTTTTAATATTTCGACAGCCTCTTTTTTGGTGTGCGCCGAACGATAGGGTCTTTTGCCAAGCAGCGCGTTATAGAGTTCGACGGCGCGCAAAATTCTTGCGCCAATCGGAATGTCTTCGTAGGCGAGCATATCCGGGTAGCCGTAACCATTCCACCATTCGTGATGCCAGCGCACCAGCAGTTGCGCGTGGCGCGAGGCTTCGCGTTTGGCAGTTTCCTGCTCGCCGATAATCGGATGCCGCCAGAGGTCAAGGCGCTCTTCAAAGCGCAAGGCGTTGGGCGATGCATGGTAGACCGGCATCATGGTTTGCAAGCCGATGTCGTGCAGCAAAGCGGCTTCACAAATCGCTTCAATATCGCTTTCAGCAAGCCCGAATCGTCGCGCCAGATGCGCGGCAAGTTCGGACATCGCCTGCGAATGTTGACCGGAATATTTCTCGAATTTATCTATGCGACTGGCAAGATGGTTGATGGTTTCTTCGCGTGATTTCTCTTGAGCTTTGCTCACAGTGCCTCCTGATGATGGACAGTTCTGTAAGTTACAGGCTCAAACTTTAGTCAGTCAATGGCATAAAGGTACAATCGGAAATCTGTAAAGATACATTTAAAGTTCAATGAAAATTCATCAACCCGCAATCATCATTTATCGCTCAATTTTGCGCTCATAGGATTGGCGTTGTATTCAACGATGATTTCGCCGCCGCGCGCGGTCGCTTGCTCCAATGTATAGTTTTCTTTGCGAATGGTTAATGAAATCGTCACGTTGCCGACGGCAATCGCTTTCAAAAAATCGGGTTCGATGACAATCGCTTTTTTCGCTTCATCGAAATAGACCGAACTGCGAAAGCCAACGACGCCGCGACCGCCGTGTACTTCGGAAGAGAAGTCTTTTTGCGATTGTTCACGAATCGTCAGGACAACCCGCGTATCCTCATCTTTGACGATGCGGCTCACCGGAATCGCATTTGCCGCAGTCTTTTTCAGTTGCAATGAACTCGTGGCAAACTTCACAGGCTCAAGGCTGATGGAATTGGTGTAGGTTTTGCCTTTGGTGTTGGTGAAGGTAAAGCTGTTGGTCGCTTGATAAGTTTTGTCGTCGGCGACATAGGTTGCGCCAATCATGAACCCATCACGTCTGGGCATCTCTTTATCATTAAAGCTGACATGGCTTGGCGCATTGAGCGCCAGCGTGTCGCCATTGCGGTCGTGCAGGCGAAACAGCGCTCGAATATCAAGAGAATCCGCAGTGCGGCGAATCGAATACTGCTGAAAAATATCTTCCTGATTGACCGTCGCGGATTCGAGTTTCGCAGACGACGCGCACCTGAGCGCCAGCGAACAAAAAGCCAGTAACAAGAGAAAGAAACATTTTTTCAGTGCCATAGAAATTTAGGATACAGGATACAGGATTCGGGATTCAGGTAAAGAAAGTATGAAGTAGGAACGATGAACGATGAACAACTACATAATGCTTTCTGTTCATCGTTCAGCCTTCCGCCTTCATCAGTGCTTCTGCCCTGAATCCTGAATCCTGCTTTTAATACCATCCGCCGAAGGTGCCGCGTTTGATGAACTGGCCCGCGCCGTCACGACCGACGAATTTGCCATCTTCGATGATCACTTCGCCGCGTGATAAAACGGTTTTGGTGACGCCTTTGACGGTCTGCCCTTCGTAGGCGCTGTAATCAACGTTCATGTGATGCGAGGTTGATGAAATCGTCATCTCTTCATTGGGATCGAATATGACGATGTCGGCGTCCGAGCCAACTGCAATCGTGCCTTTGCGCGGAAAGAGTCCGAAAATTTTTGCGGCAGTGGTGGATGTGAGTTCAACAAAACGATTAAGGCTGATGCGCCCCGCTGCAACGCCGCCATTGAAGACCAGGCTCATACGATGTTCAACGCCGGGTCCGCCATTGGGAATTTTGGTGAAGTCATTCAGCCCCAGTTCTTTTTGCTCTTTGAAACAAAACGGACAATGGTCTGTCGAGATGACTTGCAGGTCATTCATACGAAGCCCCGTCCACAATTTTTCCTGATTCCACTTTTCACGAAGCGGCGGCGTCATCACATACTTTGCGCCTTCAAAACCTTCCTGTTCGTAGTAGCTGTAATCGAGGAAAAGATATTGCGGGCAGGTCTCTGCATAAGCCGGCAGTCCCAAATCACGCGCGGCGCGCACTTCATTCAACGCATCTGCACAACTGAGGTGAACGATGTAGACGGGCGCTTCCGCCATTTCGGCAATGGCGATGGCGCGATGTACGCCTTCGGCTTCGGCTTTGGTTGGACGTGTGAGCGCGTGATACTTGGGCGCGGTTTTGCCTTCGGCTAAGGCGTTTTTGATAATTTCATTGATGACGATGCCGTTTTCCGCGTGCATACAAATCAACCCGCCATCGTTGCCTGCGGCTTTCATGGCGCGATAGATGGTCGCGTCGTCCGAAAGAAACACGCCGGGATATGCCATGAACAATTTGAAACTGGTGATGCCTTCGTTGATCAGTCCGCGAATTTCGGGAACGCGCTCATCCGGCAAATCTGTGACGATGAGGTGAAAAGCATGGTCGATGGCGGTTTTGCCTTCGGCTTTGGCGTGCCAGTTATCAACGGCTTGAGCCAAAGATTGACCGTGCGATTGCACGGCGAAATCAATGATGGTGGTGGTGCCGCCGTGCGCTGCGGCAATCGTCCCGGTGCGGAAATCGTCAGATGAAGAAGTGCCGCCGAAAGGCAGTTCCATGTGGGTGTGCGGGTCAATGCCGCCGGGGATGACCAATTTGCCCGTCGCATCAATAATTTTATCGGCTTCGATGTCGAGGGTTGCGCCGATGACGGAAACTTTGCCGTCTTCGATAAACACATCAGCGAAATAATTATCGGTAGCCGTGATGACATTGCCGTTTTTAATTAAGGTTTTCATGAGGTTCCTCTATTTTGCAGCGGCGGCTTCTAGCTTTCTCCACATAAACAATCCAATAAAGTAGCCGAAAAAGAAGCGCCTGAAGGGAATCCAGAAAGCATTCTTGCTTAGGTAAACACTCAAATCAGAGAAAGTAAGTCCATACTCGAAACCGTAGTCAATGAGAGTGAAAAGCACGGTGGATAACAATCCGATTTTGAGAATGCCATTAAAAATAATGAAGCGAGTTTTACCCTGCCGATGAATTGATAGCCTTTCATCGTTAAGCATATGCTTCATTACCTCAAATTCTCAAAATCTATTGCGCCAAAGCGAGATCATTTCACAAGGTCGCAAAAGCGCCGTCGAGCGCGGTGATTAATTCATCAATATCCGAGTTCGAGGCAATGAGCGGCAGTCCAAGGCGAATGACGTTACCCCATAAGCCGCCTTTGCCGATTAATACGCCGCGCTTTCTGGTCTCTTCAAAAACTTTCAATACGGCTTGCGGATGAGGTTCTTTGGTGGCGCGGTCTTTGACGCATTCAATGCCTTGCATCAATCCCATGCCGCGCACATCGCCGATCACTGCGTACTTGTTTTTTAGCTCGTCGAGTTTGGCGCGCAAATAATCGCCAACCACGCGAGCGTTTGTTGGCAAATCGTTTTCTTCGATGACACGAATCGTCGCTAGTGCCGCCGCCGAAGTCACGGGGTTGCCGCCAAAAGTTGAAAAGGTTAAGCCCGGATATTTGTCCGCGACTTCCGGCGTAGCGGTTGTGCAACCAATCGGCGAACCGTTCGCCATGCCTTTCGCAAACGTCATAATTTCCGGTTCGACTTCCCAGTGCTCGATGCCACACCATTTATCGCCCGTGCGTCCCCAGCCGGTTTGCACTTCATCGCAAATAAAGATGCCGCCGTAACGCCGCACGATTTCGGTCACCACTTTGAAATAGTCTTTCGGCGGCGTTAAGAATCCGCCGACGCCCATAATGGGTTCGGCAATAATTGCCGCGACGCTTCCGGTGGTTGCGGTTTGAATCAACTCTTCAACATCCTTCGCGCATTCGAGGGCGCAGGATTCCGGTTTTAAATTGAATGGGCAGCGATAACAGTAAGGCGCGTGAGCATGAACGATGCCGGGCGCAAGAACCTTTCCATGTTTCCAGGTCGAATGCCCCGTGGCAGTCATATTCATTACCGAGCGCCCGTGATAGCCGTGACGCAGGGCGATGATTTCAGTGTTTCCCGTATAGATGCGCGCCAACACCATTGCCGTTTCATCAGCCTCGGTGCCGCTATTGGTAAAAAAACTCTTCTGCAAATTGCCGGGGGTAATTTGCGCCACCTTTTCTGAAAGATTCACTGTCTGCTCATTGACGTAAAGCGTCGAGGTATGCGCGACTTTAGCCATCTGTTCGCTGACGGCTTTGACGACTTCCGGGCGCGCATGACCGACGGAGGTGGTCAACACCCCACCGAAACAATCGAGATAACGGTTGCCATCCAGGTCCCAGATGTTCATCCCTTCGCCGTGTGAGAGGGCAATCGGTTCTTCATAATAAGTTCCTGCGCAAGCCCAGGCATATTTTTTATGCTTAGTTACCAGTTCATGATTTGAAAGGTGTTGTGAAGGAATTTGAGCAGTCATTCAAGAAGCCTCCGGATTTAAATTTTGGGGCTGTGAAAGGCGCAACTATTAAACATCATAGTGAAATTGCCCGTCAATCTCTTTGAAATATTTTATCCCTAAATCAATGAGTCATCGCGAATTAGAGGGTTCAAGTAATACTTGAATGGAAAAAATGTACTGTATAGTGATTACCGGTTGGATACAGTGTGGACATTGAAATGTAAACTTTGTTCTCACCGTCAGGTCATGATAGGCGAGGGGGCGGTAAAAGCGTTGGATAGATTTTGCGAATTAACCAATTTATTTTTCAAGGATTAACTGTTTTGGAAGTAGAAATTGTTGATGATGGCAAAGCATATGGCATATCAGGTGCAGTGGAGGGGGTCGGCTTTGCCTAGACCTTTGTCTATTTAATTGAAATTGAAATTAATAAGAGATGCTCAGGTTTGTGAGATTTAGGTTGCTTTTATAACGCTTCTTAAATAAGATACGCACTCTTTATTTTTAGTAGCATCAATTCAGCATTCAGTGACATATGCCTCTAAGTTTTAGCAGGGTGACAAGCCTCAAGAGTCAAAGCGGTTGGGTTTCAATCAATAAAATAACTGCTTTTGCCGTTTGCGAAGGATTCAATTTGCGTAATTGAGGTGGTCATTAGGTTGGTTTTAGAGTCTTCAGAATATCTATGCTGGCTTTTCTTAGTGAAGCCGGTTACAAGAATTTTTAATTCCCAATAACTTTTGGAGAGGGATAAAGATGAAAATGAAAAGAGCGGTAATAATAATGGTGGTGGCAATCGCAGCCGTAGCGTTGGCGTTGCCGATTGCGAGTATGCGAACTCGCGCGGCAGCCCCGTCGACGACGCCGATTGCTAAGACCGCTGTGACTGC
>JBFMDH010000036.1 GCA_040754075.1 Acidobacteriota bacterium | reverse complement strand
CCGGCGCTTGAGCAAAGATTATGAACGGGCGTGTGAATCATCCGAGGCGTTTGTTTATCTGGCGATGATTCACCTGATGCTCAAGCGCTTGAAGCCGATGCGAACTTAATTTCTCAACACGCTCTAACCGGTCAAGTGTAGCCAAACATTCGTCCCAGCCGCGCGCAATAAAACTTTCAGGCGAATCAACAAAGGCGCGTTGCCAAAGCGCGCCGAGCCACTCATCGTGATAAATCATGCGCTGCGAATGCGCATAATCGCGCAGGCACTCAATGACTTTTTTCGGTTCGCCGTCACTTAACAAATAAACAAGGGTTGCCGAAGTCAAATCTGATGCCGCAAGCGCGGTTGGGTGTCCGTGGGTGAGCGCCGCTTGAAATTGCGCAATTGCGGCACGCCCCGATTCATTTACGCTCAGTTGTCCTGCCTTTAATAATCCAACCGGCGCAACCCGCATATTCGCGCCGCAACCTTTCGATGATTCCACGGTGGCTTCCTGCCATTGCGTGCCTTTTTTGAGACGACGACAGGCTTTCAAACAAGTATTACCGGGGGCGCGATTATTTTCGGGACTGTCCAACCACTCAATGAATCTGGCTCTCAGCGCGGCTTCGAGATTCGTTGGCGTGTAGTTGCCTTGCGCGGCTGCATCAATCAGCGCGTCGCCCACGGCAATCGCCATCTGCGTATCATCGGTCACCATCGCCAGGTTTCCCGGCGGCGCTTGAATGCCAATGGGCGGAAAGCGTTCGATCATTTCGCGAATGGTTGAAAATTCAACTGGCGCACCCATCGCGTCGCCAAACGCCAGACCGAATAAACAAGCGGAAGCGCGTTTCGATTTCATAGGCAAAACTTATCACAATTGCATAAAGAAACTGAGAGCGAATGGCTGCGGATTTTATAAATAAACAAATCCGTATGGTCTGCGGTGGCAGGCAGATTCCTCGTTAAATAACCTGTTTGCAGCCGCAGACGGTATTGGCAAAACCTACCTTCCACTACAGAAAATCAATTCAAATTGACCGCAAAACCCCGGCAAATGAAAATTGCGCTTGTAAGCTAAGCTTGAATTGATATATGTTGCGCCTGCCATAATTTAAACAAACCAACGCATAGAGAATTTTTAGGCTCAGGTTACGCGGGAAAGGCGTAACCGGCAAAGCAGTTTTTATCCTAATCTGAATTGCTTAATCAGGTTTTGATTTTTGCGCGCAAGCGGAGGGCAAATGCGATTTAAACTCGTCATCGTTGTCCTGTACGTACTGGCATCTGCCATTGCGTCGCTGTCGTTTGTCCGCCCGCTCAATTCTTCCGATGACGCCCAAACCGGTTTTCAAATTCCTTTAGACCTTGCAGGCAAACGCGGGCTGGTGCTCTTCAATCACAAAAAGCATGAAGCCTTAATCAACGCCGACCAGACTTTTAAACATAAAGCCCAACCCAATGTTGCCTGCACCGGCTGTCATCATTCGGTTAAAGAAATTACCCAAGCCAAACAATTTCAAAAATGTTCGAGCTGTCATAAAAACGAAGCCAACGCCGCAAATCCCGATGACTCAGACGGCATCGATTTGAATGCGCGTGAAATCTATCACCGCCTGTGTATCAGTTGTCATCGTGCCAGCAATTTTCGCGCTTCCAATTACCGCATCCGAGACAGCAAATTTACACGTTGCGGCGAATGCCACGACCGCGATGCCAATACCGCGACGATTGCCCGTGTTGAAGATGAATTGCAACCCGCGCTTGACCCCAACGAAGTGATTTATCCGAAACCTGAACCGAAAAGACTGGTGCCTGACGCAAACGAAAAAATCGTTTCGCCGTTTGATTTGCCGCTCGGTTACGCGGGCAAATCGCGCATTGAACCCGCGCCGCAAACTGTCGGCGATAAACTCCCCATCACAGACCGCTGGCGCATCGGCTTTCCCGAAGAGCCGCGCTATAAACGCGGCTCGCTTTTAAACCCCTATCGTCAAAATGTTTTAAAAGGCGATTATCCGATTTTTCGCCAGCATAATTTTTTGATTCTCAATCTCGAAAGCGAAACTTTCGTCAATGCGCGGCGCATTCCTGTACCTAGCGGCGTGAGCAGCGAACGTCCTGAAAGCACGGAATTTTTCGGGCGCGGCGGTCAGGTGCTCACCAAACAGACCTTCATCACCTCGGTGGAATTCTTTAACGGCGACACGGCATTTAAACCCATCAACTGGCGGGCGCGCGTCACCCCCGTATTCAACATCAATCACCTCAATACCCAGGAGCGCAACCTCGTCAACGTCAATCCCATCATCGGCGCAAATCGTCTGGATGGTTACATCAGTTTTCAGGAGATGTTTTTTGAACAGCGAGTTGGCGATACCACCAGACTGTTGCCGTTTTTGCGCGGGCGCGATAACACCAATAAAAACCAGCGCGGGTACATTGATAACCGCGCCGGCGAGAGTCCGTATTTTGATACGACCTTCGTGCGCGCCGGCATTCAACAATTCAACAGCGATTTTCGCAGTTTCATTTTCAGCGATTACAACCTCGGCGTGCGCCTTTTCGGACAGGCGGCAAATAACCGCTATAACTTCAACTCGGCATATTTTTATTTACTCGAAAAAGATACCAACAGCGAATTAAATACCCGCATCAACCGTGGCGAGTTTCGCGACCAGACGGTGTTCATTGCCAATCTCTATCGGCAAGACACTCGCTGGAAAGGTTACACAGCGCAACTCAGTTTTCATTACAACAATGACCGCCCATCGCGCCATTTCGATGAGAATGATTTTCTCGTGCGTCCTGCGCTTATCGGTGATGTTGCGCCGCACGGCATCAAAGCTTTTTATTTAGGCTTTGCCGGTGACGGGCACATCGGAACGCTTAATATCAATCACGCTTTCTATCAGGCGCTCGGGCACGACACCCGCAATCCGATTGCCGGTCGTCGCACCGACATCAACGCGCAGATGGCGGCACTGGAACTTTCGCGTGATAGAGACTGGCTGCGGTTCAAAGGCTCGGTTTTCTTTGCCTCGGGCGACAGCAAACCGTTCGATGACACGGCGCGCGGTTTTGATTCCATCGTTGATGCGACGGAATTTGCGGGCGGCAAATTCAGTTTCTGGAACAGTCAGGCGATTCCTTTCA
The DNA here is from genome assembly GCA_040754075.1 of Acidobacteriota bacterium. Lineage (NCBI taxonomy): Bacteria > Pseudomonadati > Acidobacteriota > Acidobacteriota bacterium. The sequence continues at coordinate 70,830 of JBFMDH010000036.1, read as the reverse complement.
CCAACACCGGCGTCTTGCTGACGACCCCTGAAAGTTTGTTGCCGAATTTGCGCAGCAGCAAATTTGAAGGGCAAGCGAATTTCGTCAATCCCGGCATACTGGTTTATAACGCCGGAGTGGAAGCCGAACTTACGCCCAAAATGCGCGGCGTGTTGAATGCCAATTACTCGCATTTTCATCGCACCGAAACGCTTTCGGAATTGTTGTTTCAACCGAATGTGCGCAAATCCATCGGCTTTGATTACGGGTTGGGGGTCATCTTTCGCCCGATTTTAAACGAAAATATCATCATCGCGGGCGGCTTTTCGTCGCTCATTCCCGGCACCGGTTTCAAAGATATTTTCAGCTCGAACTGTTCGGGGCAAGGGTGCGGCGCGAATGCCAAAACGCTGTTTTCGGCATTCGTAAAAGTGAAGCTGGTTTATTGAGAAATTCGTTTGGTATGGCTCAGGGCATCGCTCTGAGCTATTGAGTTTCGCCACTTTGTGGCTTGGTGATAGTTAATGAAATCATCATCAAACAACGCGCTTAAATTATTGTTCATCGTTTTGATGATCAGCCTGTATTGCGTTTTCGGATTGAATCGTCCGGCTGCGATTGTCAAAGCCAATCAGCAACCTGATGACCCCAACATCGCTTCATCTAATTCGCTTGTTGATTCAAATCCACAAGCGCAAAACTCATCGCAACCCGCGACTTCGCTTTTTAATATGACCGAAGAGGAAGCTGCGCGGCGCAGCGCCGGTTGTCTCGATTGCCACACCGGCATCGAAGATATGCACAACGGCAAACTCACCATCGGCTGTATTGATTGTCACGGCGGCAATGCCGATGCCAGACTCGCGCCAGGCGCGTCGCAAAATTCACCCGTCTACGAAGAGACCAAAAAACAAGCGCACGTGCAGCCGCGCTATCCTGAGTTCTGGAAAACCTCGGCAAATCCGCAAAGACCCGCGATGCTCACTTTGAAAGAGAGCGCGGAATTCATACGTTTCATCAATCCCGGCGATTTGCGCGTCGCCAACTTGAGTTGCGGCGCGTCGGGTTGTCACACCGGCGATGTTCACAAAGTCCGCAAAAGCATGATGACCACAGGGTCGATGCTCTGGGGCGCTGCGCTTTATAACAATGGTTCGTTTCCGCTCAAAAATTACCGCTTCGGTGAAAGCTATAACCAAGACGGTTTGCCGCAACGACTCTTTAGCTATCCACAACCGACCGAACAGGAGAAGAAAGAGAAAGGCGTACTCGCGTTTATTGACCCGTTGCCGCGCTGGGAAATCACCCAGATGGGCAACATCCTGCGCACCTTTGAACGCGGCGGGCGCAAAGCCGCGGAAATCGGCAATCCTTTGCCCGAAGAACAACCCGGCAAACCTACGCAAAATCTTTTATCACCTCGCGGACTCGGCACATTGCTGCGCACCGACCCGGTGTTTTTAGGACTTCAAAAAACTCGCCTGCTTGACCCAATGCTATCGATGTATGGCACCAATGACCATCCGGGCGATTATCGGTCGAGCGGTTGCACAGCCTGTCACGTCGTCTATGCCAATGACAGCAATCCGTTTCACGCAGGTCCATTTGCAAAATACGGACACACGGGACTCAGTCAAACCAAAGATGCGACGATTCCCAAAAACGAATCGGGGCATCCCATCAAACATCAACTGACGCGCGCTATTCCGTCGAGCAGTTGCGTCGTCTGTCATATGCATCCCGGCACCTTGGTGTTGAACACTTACTTTGGTTATATGTGGTGGGATTTGGAAACCGATGGCGGCGATATGTACGCGCCGAAAAAGTTAAGCCCCGAAGAAGAAGCCGCGACCTTAAAACGCAATCCCGAAGAATCAAGCTTGCGCGGCAAATGGCGCGACCCGGAATTTTTGCAAACCCTTGGCGAACTCAACAAAACGCGCAAGCATACGCAGTTTGCAGATTTTGCCGGACACGGTTGGATTTTCCGTTCGACCTTCAAAAAAGACCGCAAAGGCAATTACCTCGATATCGATGGCAACATCGTTGCAAACGTCACGCCGGAACTCTTGCAACGCGCCGTGAGCGAAACCACAGACGACCCCGAATCGCGCAAAGGCGTGCCGGTGCACCTCAAAGACATTCACCTCGAAAAAGGCATGCACTGTGTGGATTGCCATTTCAAACAGGATAATCATGGCAATGGCAAACTCTATGGCGAAGTGCGCAACGCCATCGAGATTGATTGCAAAGACTGTCACGGGACAATTACGGAACGCGCTGACCCGACTTCACGCGAAGCGCGAACGACAGCCGCAGCGGGCGGCAATCGCATGCTTGATTATCGCAATCTGCCATCGGGCAAAGACCGCTTTTTCAAAAAAGACGGCGAGCTTTATCAACGCGCGGCGGTCGCGGTTGATAAAGACGGGAAACCTCTGGTCTGGCGCGTCAAACAGGTTGCCGATACCATAAATCCCGCGAGCCGCGATTACAACGAAAAAGCCGCGCTTGCCAAAACCATTTCGCGCGACAACAAAACCTGGGGCAACGCGACGACCACAGAAAACAATCTGGCGCACGCCAACTCCAGGATGAGTTGTTATGCCTGTCACACCTCGTGGACGCCGAGTTGTTTCGGTTGCCATTTGAAAATGGAAGCCAACGAACAACGCCCGATGCTGCACAACGAAGGCGAAGATTCACTAAGAAACTGGACTTCGTATAATTTTCAAACCTTACGCGATGATGTGTTTTTACTCGGTAAAGACGGAACCGTAACCGGCAGGCGTTATGCGCCGGTGCGTTCGGCGTGCGCGGTTTATGTGAGTTCGCAAAACGCTTTGCGCGAATGGATTTATTCACAACAGCAGACCGTGTCAGCGGAAGGCTACAGCGGGCAGGCATTCAGTTCGCACTTCCCGCACACCGTGCGCACTCGCGAGACTCGTGGTTGCGATGATTGCCATCTATCGGAAAATAACGACAACAATGCTTACCTGGCGATGACCTATATGCAGGGGACGAATTTTTATAATTTCATCGGGCGGTATTGTTATGTAGGGCTTGGCGATGATGGCTTCGGCGCGGTCGCGGTCACAGAGCGCAGCGAACCGCAGGCGGTTATCGGCAGTTACCTGCACAAAATCGCTTACCCCGATGAATACCAAAAACACAGGGAAGCGAACAAAGAACTGCACGAATTTTATGAACATCCGGGCAATGATGTCTCTACGAATTTCAAACCGTTCGTGAATGCGAAATCGAATATCACCAGTCTGCAACTCAGAGGCGAATACCTCTATGCGGCATGCGGCAAAGCCGGGTTTAAGTTTTTCGATGTGGCGAATATTGACCAGAAAGGTTTTTCCGAGAGGTTGACCACTGCGCCGTTTTCGCCGATGGGACAACGGTTTTATGTGAAATCGAAAAACGCGACAAGCATCGCATCGCCTTCGACGCTTGCGGTTGACCCGACGCGCCGTCATTTGCCGGAAAATGAAGAAGCGCAAAACCGCGATGATAAACAGGCGATTCCGCTGTTTTACGGATTCCTTTACGGCACCGACAGCGAAGAAGGTTTGATTGTCATCGGCAACACCAAACCCGGCAAAAACAACATCGGGGTTGCGACTTTGCTTGATGGCGACCCCAATAATAATTTCATTGACCGCGCCCTTGCCTGGAATCCGAATAATATTTTGAAAGGCGCAAACCACATCACCATTGCCGGGCATTATGCTTACATCACTTGTGACCGGGGACTAGTCATCGTTGACATCATTGACCCGACCAAGCCGCGACTCGTGAAAGAGTTCGGTGAACCGTTCATCAAGCGACCGCGCGCCGTGCAGATGCAATTGCGCTATGCGTTCGTCTGCGACGCGGAAGGTCTGAAGGTTATTGACATCACCGACCCCGATAATCCTGCCGCGGTTTCACGCGCCGTAGTGCCAATCAGTGATGCGAATAATGTTTATCTGGTGCGAACTTATGCCTATGTCGCGGCGGGCAAACAAGGGTTGGTCATCGTTGACATTGAAAATCCCGAACGCCCGCGCATTGAACAGAGTTTTAATGCCGATGGCGAAATTGATGATGCGCGTGATGTGAAGGTCGGCGCGACCAATGTGAGTTTGTTTGCTTACATCGCCGGAGGCAAACGCGGGTTGCAAGTTGTGCAGTTGATTTCACCCGAAGAAACCGCAGGGCATTACGGATTCAGCCCGCGACCGACGCCAAGACTCATTGCGACGCATAAATTCAAAGGCGAGGCGCTCGTAATTTCCGAAGGCGTAGACCGCGACCGCGCAATGGATGAAAGCGGCAATCAACTGGCGGTCTTTGGGCGAAGGGGCGCGCGTCCGCTCAATTTTGAAGAGATGATGCGAATGATGATGCTCGGCAAAGCCTTGTTTCGTGTGCCGGAAATCAAAGACAACGACATCAAACAGAATAAGGATGTTCGGCGTTTTTATGGTAATCCCGCGCCATAGGAGATTAAATTGCAGTTCAGGCGGTTGCCGTAATGTTGAGGTTTTGGGTTTGAATGCCTTTTCATCGCAAAGGCGCAGAGAACGCCGAGACTACGCAGAGTTTTCTTTCTCTGCGGTGAAAGAAAATTTAAGGATGAAGCGTTAAGGCTGCTCATCAACTTTGAAAGTGAAATTGAGATGAAGTTGAAACTGACAATTGTGATGCTTTACGCTGTGGCGTTGGCAATCTGTGCGACGGTGCAAACGGGGGTGTCGGCAATGGCAGTTCAACAAAGCGTCATCATCAAACTCGACACGCAAGGCGGGCGCGGCGTGGTCTATTTCGACCATCGCAAGCACGAAGCCTTAATCAACCCCGACGCCAATTTCGTTTATAAAAACAAAGCGAAGAAGAATGCCGCGTGCGCCGGTTGTCATCATACGGAAAGCCGTCGCGGTATCGTGCAACTATGGAAATGCGTGTCGTGTCACAAAGGCGAAGGCAATGACAAGAATCCGAAAAACGTAGACTCCGATGAAGTGTATGCCGAACGCGCTTTTCACGATATGTGCATCGGCTGTCACAAAGCCAATATCGAAGCCGGTATTTCCATAAAAGGTCGAACAACTTGTGGCGGTTGTCATAAGGCGGAGTAGAAAGTTGACAGGCAATTTGCTGATTAAAATTAAAAAAAGTATCGCACTTGCGGCGTTATTGTTTGCAGTGTGCGCGTATTTTTTTGCTTCGCCTGCAAGTGCCGATGAAGTTAGTCGTTTGAAAAATTCAGATTCGCTGATGAATTTCGCGAGAAGCAAAGGCACGGGCAGTTTCGACCATGCCTCGAAAAAACACCGCACCTTGAATTGCAACGCCTGTCACAAAGTGAGCGTCGCCGCGCCGAATGTGAAAAGTTTTCCCGGACACGCGGCTTGCATCGCCTGTCACAACCTCGCCGCAGAAACCGTGATGAGCTTTGCTAACTATTGTGGCATCTGTCATGCGGGGAAACCGGTATCGCGGGCAATTCCCAAGATGTTCGATTTCGTCACCCGCACCAGACAACTGACGAGTGATTTCGGCATAGACTTTTCGCACGTCGAACATCGTAAAAGCTTGCCGACAGATGTGAGTTTCGTTAAATCGCCCGATTCAAAATTTACGATCAGCTTGAACGCCGCGCCGCGCTGTACCGATTGTCACAGCCGCGCGGAACCGCGACCCGCGAACGCGCCGGAGATGAATATTGAAAAAGGGCATTCGACCTGTTTTCAATGTCACGGTGAGCGTCCCGCCGCGCCGCGCGCGGATTTCCCGTATATGAATGATTGCGGCGCGTGTCACGATCTGGCGGGCGCGAAATCACCGATGCATTACAACAAGCTGCGCGCTTTTCATCACCAGGATCACGAAAGTTATAACGACACCCGACCGGTGAGAAAATCCGAGTATCGCGCAAAGCTTGCGGATTATCTCTGCGCCGAGTGTCACGCATCGGTTGACCGCGCCAAAAATTTAAGCGATATACGCTTTCCCGAAGAGCGCACCTGCAACGCCTGTCATAACGGCAAACTGGGATTACCGGACGCGCTCGACGCCAATGTGGTGAATCAATTGAGAAATGCGGCGCGGTAAATGATTTATTGAACAATCCTAAAGCTTATGCGCCGGAGGCGCTTAGGATATTAGCCTGTGGTGAAGCCACAGGAACTCGAAAGGCTGGGTCTATCGCGCCCTGAAGGGGCGCAGGACAAATTAACATTGAGCAGAGAGGAATCATCCGCTGCCCCTTCAGGGCAGGATAAATTATTGGCAATTTTCCCTGTGGCTTCACCACTGGCTAATTTCCTTTGCCCCTTCGGGGCATTAGTTGCCTCACGAGTTTAGGGTGTAGCAGTACAACCATGACGAACGACAAATCGAAAAATTTAAAACTTGGCTTAACGATTCTGTTTTGTCTGATGATGGTTGCCGCCTGTCGCTCGACGCAGAAAAATTTGAATCAACCGGCGGAGCCGCAAACGCCTGTGCAAACGCCGCCGCAAGCGACCGGCTATGTGCAGGAAGCCAAGTTCATCGCGCCCGGTTCCCAATCGACTTATGACCATTTTCGCGACGGGCATAAACAACTCACCGATTGCAATGAATGTCATAAACGCGACACCGCAAATCCGCGCGCAACGGTTGCCAATCAACCCGCTAAAACCTACTGGCAACCCTATCACGACGCCTGCAACCGCTGTCACAAAACCGACCGCGAGAAATATAACCTCACGGAAGCGGGCGCAACCAAAGACAATCCGTTTTGCGCCGCCTGTCACCTTGACCCCGTTGTGACCGTCACTGCCGACCAGACTTTCAAAGCGCGGTTGATTGATTACCCAACGCGCAACCAGGAGTTCGGCACACGCGGCGGACTCAAAGGCTTTTCGCATAAAACTCACATGGACGCGCAGAAGATGAGCGGCGAAGGCGCAGAGGTGAGTTGCGGTAATTGTCATAACGTGAAGAGCAATCCGACGCGCGCGACTTTTCCGCGACACGCCGAATGTTACCAGTGTCACACCCATCAGGCGGGCGAAAAACTCGGCGGTTGCGGCGTCTGTCACGTGCAAAAGAGCGAAGCCATCATTTACAGTCCGGGAATGGGGAGCGCCGCGAGTTTCAATTTCCGACACAGCCCGTCGCATCTGAAATCGGGTTGTGAACGCTGTCACCGGTTAGGCGAACCGCAGGAAGAAGCGCGTCTTGATGTTCAACAAATCAACACGGCGCGCGGGCAGCGTCACCGTTCGGCGTGCTGGACGTGTCACGCGCCCAAACGCGAAGCGGTCTGCTCGAAATGTCATCGCAGCGCCATTCCGTTTTAATAATGAAAAGATGATGCCCTCATCAAGCTGCTCGATGGGGGGGCGGTTTTTTACACGAAGAACACAAAGAACACGAAACCAATTAACGCAATTTTTGATTACCTGACCCAACCGGAATGATTTATCTTTGCGCATAACAAAATTTTTACCCTTCGTGTGTTTCGTGTGCTTCGTGTTAAAAAGATTTACCGTTAAACTAACTGCGATTGAGGTGAGTTCGTAATACAAGCTTAATCAAGGTCTCCTCCTATGCCGCAAGAACATAAGAGCCGCCGCGAAGTTCTCGACGCCATCCGTTCGTTGCCTGCGCTTTCGGCTCTGCTTTCCACTCATGACGGTCATTTCGATTTTGAACTCGACTTGGAAGTTTCGGTTTACGGGCGCAATTATCGCGGCAAAAAAGTTGGACCTTATTTGCGGCTTCTGAGTTACCGTCCGGGCGAAACCGTTATTGAAGAAGGCGCGTGGGGCGGCAATACATTTTATGTCGTAGTGAATGGACTCATCGCGGTCTTCGTCAATGCGCCGAACGGTGAGCGCGTCAAGGTTGCTGAACTTCAACGCGGCGCAATTTTTGGCGAAATGGCGGTGCTGGCGGGCACCCCGCATAACGCCACGATGATTGTTGCGCCCGACCAAAACACGAAGATATTAGAGATTCAACGCCCGGCTCTGCGATTGCTTCGCAAACTCACGAATTTCAGCGACGACCTCGACAGAAATTATCGTCGTCACGGACGGCGCACCCTGCTTGAAGATTTGCGCTTGCTGACGGGGGTGAGCATTGAAACCATCGACGCGCTTAAAAAAATTTCGACATTTAGAATCTTCAGTAAAAATCATACGCTCTTTCGGCAAGGCGAAACCATCAATCGCCTCTACATCATCAAGCAAGGGTGGATGAAACGCCGTTATGATTTCATGATGAACGACCAGCCGCAGGTGGTCGAAGATTATCTCGGCAAAGGTTATTTTTTCGGACTCGAAGGTCTTTCGCAAAATCAGCAATGGCAGTACACGGCGGAACTCATGTCACGCGCAGAGGTTCTGGAAATATCCATCAATAAATTGCGCCAGACCGCCGAGATTCAAGATAATCTCGAAAAACTATTTGCGCGGTTTCACCCTCCACAAATCGGTTCGCGAATTATTCCCGGTAAAGATGTAACCAATGTCACACTCGGCAGACGCATTCTGATGGCGCAACAGGAAGTCATCACTACAGGTCTCGTCGATGCCAATAACCTGCTGGTGATGGATATGGATTTGTGCGTGCGTTGCGGCAACTGTTCGCTCGCCTGTCACCAGATTCATGGTCAGTCGCGCCTCACCCGACGCGGCATTCACATCATCAGATTGTCAGCGGCGAAACTTGGCGCGCGACAAAGCGTGTTGTCGCCGGAAGTCTGCATGCACTGCGCCGACCCGGAATGTTTAACCGGATGCCCGACCGGAGCCATCGGACGGTTCGAGCAGGGGCAGGTCGATATTGAACCTAAGCTTTGTATCGGTTGCGGCGATTGCGCCACCCAGTGCCCTTATGATGCGATTTCGATGGTGCCGCGCAAACGCGCAACGCCGGACACAAATAAAAATTTTGCCTGGCGCATTAAAGATTTACTCAGGCTGCAACCCGACCCCTTGCCTGCGGCGGTTGATGCCACCGAAGATTTAGTCGCTGTCAAATGCAACCTGTGCACCGGCACAACCCTTAATCCTGCGAAAAATCAGAAAGCGAAATACAGTTGTGAAGAGAACTGTCCGACGGGGGCGCTGGCGCGCATTACGCCGAGCCAGTATTTCAATGAAGTCGGGCAAATCGAAGGCTTGTTCCGCATAGACGAAACCCATGCCATCGGTCGCAACATTCATAAATCCGACCCACTCAAACGATTGTTGCATGTGGGCGGCATCGGCTTGACCGCCGCGCTCCTTATCGCGACGTGGTTCGGGTTAAAACAATTCGGTCTTGGCGGCAGCATCTTCGGCACTCTGAATATGCGCTGGATAACCGGGCTTGTGGGACTTGCGGGCATCGTCTGGGTGATGGGCTATGCGTTCAGGCGTCAGGTCTACACCAGGCGGCGCGGGGCGCTGCGTTACTGGTTACTCGTCCATGCTTATGCAGGCGTGATTGCCGGGTTGATGTTACTCATACACGGCGGGAATGATTCCGGCGGGTGGCTGACGACGCTGTTGATGTGGTCATTTGATGCGGTGATTGCCACAGGAATATTTGGTATCTTCTGTTACGCAGTGGCGCCGCGCCTGCTCACCAAAATCGAAGGCTCGCCGCTGCTCATCGATGATTTGAAAACCCGTCGCGAAGAACTCAGACGCGAGATTGGCAAAGTTGCAGGCTCGCCATCCGAAGCCGTGCGTTACATTGCGGCTCACAAAGTGGTGCCGCGATTTATTTCGATTAGCTTTTTGTTGCGACAATATCTCAAACGCGAACGGCTTGAAGATATGCTCGACGCGGCAAAAGCCGATTATCAAGCGGTTGCCGCGCAACTTGCGCCCGATGAAAGCCGCGAACTCACGCGCGCCATCGAAGCCGCTGCTACTTTGCGCCGCGTCGATGCGTTGATTTATCTGCATCGCTTGTTGAAACTCTGGCTGCCGCCGCATGTGTTGTTCACTTCACTGATGCTGGCGTTGATGCTGGTGCACATTTTTCAAGTGGTGTTTTATTTGGCAAGATAGGATTCAGGAAAAGAAAGTATGAAGTAGGAACGATGAACGATGAACAGAAAGTGTTATAGATTTGTTCATCGTCAGTATTCCGCTTTCATTGTTTTTTTAGCCCTGAATCCTATCACCTGACAGAATGTTATGACCGGAGCACTGAGCCGTTACATCATTAAAAGAAAAGATGGCGTAAGCGCCATTGATGATGTGGTGATGGATAGAGAAGGACTCTCCATCGGGCGCAGCATCAAAAACGATCTGGCGCTCAATCATCGCTCGGTTTCAAGGGTTCACGCCGGCATCAATCAAATCGGCAAAGATTTCTGGATTTATAATCTTTCGGCGGCAAACGGCACCTTGCTTAACGGAGAGTTGGTTGAACGAACGCCGCTTGCCGATGGCGATCTGGTACAAATCGGACCCTTCCTGCTCAAAATCAATTACAACGATGACGGCTTGTTCATTGCCGTCGAACGCGAAATCGAAGTCAATCCCATCGCCGGGCAAACCGGATTACTCATGCCGATGTCGGTTGGCGGCAGTGAAACGGATTCCACACTGATTGTCAATATCCCCGCCAAACGCAAGGCTCCGATTATCACGCCCGGTGGCACGCAACGCTTGAAGCTGACCGGCAAGCTTTTAACCTTTACGCCAGGCATTGATGAACAGGTCATCAAAATTTTTTGGGATAAACGTAAACGCGAAGCCGGTAAATTGATCGAAGCGACCATGCTGCATCCGAAAGTTGCGAGGCGGTTGGGCAAAGCGCAATTCAACTGGCAACCGACGCTCGATTTATCCAAACTCTGGCGCAAATCTTACTGGGTCTGGGGCGCGTTGCTCGTCGGATTGTTTGCCCTCGCCGCCGCATTTTTGCATGCCGATACCTTTGCGCCCGCGCCGGTCGCAGAGGTTCACGCGAGCGACACCTTGAGCGCGCGCGGCATCGCTTTGCGCCCGAATGCCAATTCCTGCACCGCGTGTCATAACGTCGTCACCGGCGTGCAAAATCAATGCATTGACTGTCATAACACAGCAGGGAATTCAACTGCCGTATCTGTTCAAACCGCGCAAAGTTTTTTGCCGCTGGCGCTCATCAGCGGACACCGCCGCGCCAATGTCACGGCATGCAATGCCTGTCACACGGAACATCAAGGGCGCGCAAGCCAGGCGGGGCTGTTGAATTATGGGCTTTGCGTCAATTGCCATAACGGTCAGTACCGCATTGAAGACGGCGCGCGAAAAGGCGAACTCCTCGCCGTCCCGCACGGCGGCGCAAGCGTCGGACTTCCGCAACTCGGCGTCGAATATAAATGGTCGGGCTGGCAAGCGGCGCGCTGGCAACAGGCGTTTGAGCGTTGGGAAAATAAAGAACTCCAGAAAATTTACACGCCGCAAAAACTCGAAACTCTGCCCGCAGTCGGTTATTTAAAAACCGACCAGTTTCACCTGCTTCATTATCTCGGCAAAGCCAGTGACGACCGCGCCTGCGTCGTCTGTCACCAGGACAATAAACTCGACGCGAAATCCGCTGAAGGTATTCGCAGCCTGCGCGAAGCCTGTTTGAAATGTCACGCGACGAGTGAAACCAATGAAACGATAGCCAGCCTGCAAACGCCGCTTGCCAATTGCATCACCTGTCACAAACAACATCCGGTAGCAAGCGATTTGTCTGAACAAGCGAAACAAGCTGTTGAAGAGGGCGCGCGAAGTTTACGCGAGGTGAGCAAGTTTTTAGCTTCGGTTGAAGAATCCGAAAAACTGAGTAACGACGGGCGCAAATCATTCGTCGCCTTTTCAGGCATCGGCAGCGCCAGCGTCATTCGTCAGGAAAAAGACGCTTTGCGATTTGACCGCGATGCACAACTCGGCGCGTTGAATTGGACGGGTTGGGCAGTTGGGTTACTGGCGTTTCCGTTGCTTGCGCTGGTCGTGCTTGCAGCCAATACGGTGCGGCGCAAATACATTTTGAAAAACACCATCATTCCGCGTGGCGATACCGGCAGACTCGAAAAGACGGTTGATAAAGGCATCGGCTGGGAAGCCTTGAAAGATTCGTGGTGGCAAACCGCCAAAATTGACCTCAATCAAGTGATAGCCGATGGCCCGCGTTACCCTTATCCGATTGTCAATCCCATCACCTGCATCGGTTGTCACGCCTGCGTTGAAGCCTGCCCGCACGATGTGCTCGCCATCGTCAACGGCGTAGCGGTTCCGGTTGCTGCCGACCAGTGCATGGAAGATACCGCCTGTCAGGCGGAATGCCCGACCAATCCGAAATCCTGTATCGTCATCAACACCAATAAAATTATTCCGCCGCGCAAAGTCCCGGCGCGCGACAGTCGTTATAAAACCAATGTCGATGGTATCTATCTGATTGGCGATGTGTCGGGCGTGCCGCTCATCAAAAACGCCATCAACGAAGGCGCGCAGGTGATTGATACCATCATCGCGGATTTGCAAAAGGAAGGGGCAAACCCCAGCGCCGAATATGACGTGGCGATTATCGGCATTGGTCCCGCCGGGCTTTCGGCGGCGGTGTTAGCCAGGCAACGCGGCTTGCGCTATGTCGCTATCGAACAGGAAAAAGTTGCGGCGACGATTCAACAAACGTATCCGGCGGGCAAATACGTTTTTTATAAACCCGATTCGGTGCAGGCAAAGGGCGCGATTCCGCTGCCCGGCGCAGGCGACAGCAAAGAAGAGATGCTCAAGGGTTGGTTCGATGCCATGATGCAAAACGGCGTCAAAGTAAACGAAGATGAAAGCTGTAAAGACATCAAAGCCGCAAACGGTGGTTTTACGGTGGTGACCGCGAAAGGCGCTTTGCAGGAACCGCAAACTTACACGGCGCGTCGCGTCGTCATTGCAGTTGGCAATCGCGGCGCGCCGCTTAAACTCGGCGTGTCGGGCGAAGATATAAAAATCACGGTCGAGTCGCCGGCGGCACTGCCGAAGTTCTGTTATAAGTGCGGAACCGCGCGCGCCGCGAAGATGAAGTTTTGTGTGCAGTGCGGCGAAAAATTTACCCCGAAAGCGCAAGCGCCTAAGCCTGACAGCAAAGTGAAATATCGCCTTGCCGATCCCGATGAATATGTCGGCAAAAAATGTATTGTGGTGGGCGCAGGCAATTCGGCAATCGAAGCGGCGGTGGATTTGACCGGCTTTAAACGCGAAGGGCGAGAGATAAGCTTTACGCGGACGAACGAAGTGACGCTGGTGATTCGCAGCGATTTCAAAGGCGATTTAAAACTCGGCAACAAGATGAACGTGTTTGATTGCATTGACGCAGGGCGCATCAAAGTTTTTTTCGGCACGCAGATTAAAGAGATTACCCCGCAAGAGGTGGTGTTGGTGGATGGCAAAGGCAACGAAAAAGCCCGCGTGGCAAACGATTATATTTTCGCGTTAATCGGCGGCGACCGCCCGACGAAATTTTTAGAAAAAATCGGCATTCAAATCGGTTGATATATTTTCATTAAATTAAGAAACGTAAAATTAAAGACATTAATTTGATGATTTTTAACTCAATCGTTTCTACAAATTCTTGTGTGTCCTTATCGGATGTGTATATCATTGCATCTTCATTGAAACATTTTGGAGATTTATTTGTGATTGATAGAATTTTGAAATATCAAGCTAGTGCGTTTGTAAAAGCTGAGCAAATAGTTCCTGACCCAAAAATAATTTCTGAATTGACGCCAATTTATGGGAAGCATGGTTTATTTCCCACAATCATTCAGGAACAGACTCCGACCGGCAATAGCTCTCGAATATCATTTAAATCTATAAACGAGCAGATACATCTTTTACTAATGGGTAAAAGATTTGATTTCGTTTACCTTGGTTTTGATGGGAGTTACGATAATTTCGATGAGTTTTCATATTTCTGTCGAATTGGCTCTGAAATGATCAATGAAGTTACAGGTTATTTTAATTTACAACCACACCGACTCGCATCAGTGAAAGAATTTTTTCTAAAAGAAATGTCTGAGGAAGAAATGAACAAAGTTGCTTCGATACTTTTGAACCTTCCTCAGCTATATTCCAAGCATCTTCCTTTTGAGTGGGATTGGAGAGCCGGTTCTTATTCCGAACGCACATTTGGAAATAAAACTGAAAGATCAATTTCATTAACTGGTATTCATAGACAGGTTGCTAATATCTCTCGAAGTTCTGGAATTGGAGAAACTTTAGATAGAATTAGAATACAAACAGACATCAATACTGATCCTAAGAATATTCAAGAGCGGTTTAATAGTAATGACATTTCAAGCTACTTCTCAGAATCACCCCAATGGCACGATGAAATAGTAAATGAGATAATAAATTTTATCTCATAAGCCTATAGGTGAGTTTTATGAATACATCAACCGAAAATTCTAGTTTTACTTCACGACCTAATTATCAGAAGCTTTTAAGGTCAATCTTAGTTGCAGGTATATACCTTTCCGTTAGTTCTGCTGCCACAGGTAACGATGAACAGGAAATGCCTTACATTCAGAAATTCGACTTTAGAACTCATTCAACGAGTTTTTTAGAATCCATAAATAATAATAAACCTACTATTGATTTCCTCGACGACAAGGATAATTTTGGAAACGAGAGATTTTTTAGTTCACCAATCAAGCCGGAACAACTGAATCTGAAGATGCAAATTCGTGAACTCCTAAAAATAGAACCTGTTGAAGATGGTGTAACACATCCTGCTGAAAATTTTTTACTGCATGAATTTGAAGTTGGAAATAAATTTGTCGAAGAAGCCATTGAAAATCTTTATTATGAGTCAATATTAAAATATCCAGGCTTATCAGCAGATCTCCTCCAGGTCGCAGGAAGAGTTCCAGTTAAGCTTATAACAGAAAAATTACGTTTACTTCCAACTCACGCACTTTTTCAGGATTCTGTTGAAGTTCGTGAAGCGGCTGTTTCCACACTTGAATTATGGGGTGGAAATCAAGCAATAGATATTTTAAAAAATCGAGTTAAAACTGAAAATATTTCGTGGTTAAGAGACTATATGCAGAGTGTGATAAACGACCTTGAATAATTTGGTAATAGTGTTAATAAAATCTTTGTATAAATCATTAGGATAGCTCACAATTCGTTGGACCATCAGGAAATGCAAAACAGTAATTCTTCTTTGAAATTTCTTGCTAGGAAAATTGCGCGTTCAAAGTGGGAAGAAGTTCCCCCACTGAAACCTAACGGTATTTGGGCAGATGCAATTTGTAATTGCATTAGGACTACCAGCAATGGCCTGTCTGTTTGGGCATCTCAAGAAACGAGGGAAGATGTTTCAGAAGTTGTATTAGCATTGATGACGGCAAAAAATGCATCACTTTCAAAACTTAATATTTTATTACTTGAAAAATCAGAACTAGATGCTATTAACCTTGAAGTAAAGTTATCACCTGAATCAGGTGATACTCTAATTAACGATCTAAAAGCAAGACATCACGATTTAATAGATTTGGACATGGATAAATTATGCGATTTAGCTAAATTAATTTCAGGACAGGTCAGAAGTGAGAAATACATTTATACCTTTACAGCAGGACAGGTAAAAGAAATTATTCACAATGCAATCAGAGCGAATAGGATTGCATACGATGAACTGAACGAAAATGTAAGAAAGGGTATTCGTCAACCTTCTTAAAACCCGCCTTATATTTGTTAATATCTGCCGTAAATCCACATAAATTTCTCACCGGTTCGGATTGCGCGGGAATTTCACAAACGGTAAGCGAGTGCCGCGCACGAACACGGTATCGCAACGGATGCTGGTTGGCGATTCAAAGCCCGTGCTGCCCATCGCAGAAATCAAATCGTCCTGATCGACGCCGTCGCCGCTGACGCCGATGGCTCCTACCAACCGACCGTTTTTATAAAGCGGCACACTGCCGGGAAAAATTTGAATGCCGTTTTTGAGCGCCGCTATCCCCGTGCAGTTATTCGGACTCGTCATTCCTGTGGTTAAAAATTTAACCAGCGCGGGGGTAATCAAATCGAGTTGCAAGCCGACATTGAACGGCGAGAATTCTTCAATCGCTACCGAAAACGGCCCGTGTTCGGTTTCATCTATGCCATCGGGAAAAAACGGGCGACTCAAAAATCCGTGCCCCCGGTCGCTGAATGCTACCGACCCATCAAGGCGAATGCCGTCACGCGATGCCGCATCAACATAGCTGCCAAGCCCTACGCTTCTCAGTTCGCTTGCAGCAGTCGTTTTGCTGAAAAAAGCAGCGGTGCGGGCTTTCTGCACGCACACATCCAAGCCAAACATCGGCGCATCAACGGTGCTGAAAAGTCCAAGCAGAGTGCCATCCGTATCAACGACCGCGATGTTGACTTCTGCGGCGCTGCCTTCCGGTTGACGAATCGCCGCGCGGGTCTTGAACGCCTGCGCGGCGGCTTGCGCAAGTAGCATATTCACTTCGCTCACGGTGAGCGCCGAACCACTACGAAAAGATGCCGCGCCATTTGGAAAAATGCGTTTATTAACACGACCAGCGGGCGCGCCATTCAAGGTTTCGCTGATGAATTCCGAAGCCGGCGCGTTCCTTACGACGTTCGGCGCAAGCCCCAGAGTCGAACAAGCGGTATCGGTCGTGCCGCGCAAATTATTGAACGAAGTTTGCGAAGCGGCAGCAGGCGTCCCGGCATTCACATACTTGAAGCGAATGCCGTTGACGATAATTTTATCGCCGGTGATTGCCGCCGGTGGTTCATAGCCGCGCGCCCCTGCAACGGCGATGAGTTCTTCGGTTGGGACATCGTTATCCGTAGGGTCGGGGTCGAGCGTGTATTTGCCGTCGCCTTCGATGCCGAGACCGCCGACTTTCAAACCGTTTTTGTAAAGCGGAATGCCGCCGGGGTCTGCCGAAAGTCCGAGCGGCGCTTTCGGATTGATGTCGCTACAGACTTCGAGTTGCGAAAACTGCACGCCGAAAAGTGGACCCCCCGCTTGAAAATTGACGCCGGGCGGAAAGTGTTCCTGCACGATGAAACTCGCGGTGCGCGTCGAAAAGGCGTGACCCTGACTGCTTAAAAACGTCCCGGTCACGGCTTTTGAAATTGCCGCCGCGCATGACGGCACAACGACGCCTTCAAGTCCGCACTCGCCCGCGCGTCCTGCGCATTTGCCTGTACCGATGGTGGTGTTTGCCGCTGCCCCCGCCATTTCAAAAACCCCGAGGACATTGCCTTCTGCGTCTGCTACAGCGATGGTGACTTTCAGGTTGCTCGCTTCGGCTTGCGCTGCCGTCTGTTCAATGATTTTTTTGACATCGCTTTCGGTAAGCTGGCTTTCATCGACCGCATCGAAGGTTAAATGCACGACTTCTGAGGCGACGCCATTGACCATGACTTGCGCCTCAAAGCCTCGGCGGGCGTCTTCGGCAGAGACATTATTGATGACGATTTTTTTGACGCTTTTGATTTTGACGCGCCCGAAATTGATTGCCCCTTCGGCGCTACTGAGACTCACAACCGCGCCGCTTTGAAAATTGTCGCCTTTGAGGACAAGCGTGCCTGAGCGTACGTCATAAGCGCAAGCCGGAGCTTTGATGATGGGGATAGCCGTTGATTGCAGCCAGGCGCTTCCGGTAAACAGGAAGAGCATCGGCGCAATGAAAAATAGCAAGCGTTGGCAAACAACTCTTCGCATACTCAAACTCCTTTTTTGCAGGGAAGCCCACAAACGACCTGTGTAATGAGCGGCTTTTCGGCGCGGAGTATATGTCAGGTGCGCAATTGATTTCAAGAAAGCGGAATTATATTTCGCAGAGCGAAAGGTTAGAAAATCGAGTCAAGCGATTTTTGTTTGTTGGCTGATAGCAAAATTATTCACCAACAATTTAAGCTGAAGCGAAAAGGAATATTGCTTGCTCTTGAATTCGGCTAAAGCCGCTTTTCATAATTCATCTTCAGTCCACTAGCTCAAGCGAGTGGCAATTCATTGAAGGGGGGTGAATGAATGGTGACGCAGATAAACCGGCTTTAGCCAAATTTTAAAGAAAATTTCCTATGGGCTTTAGCCATAATGCAATGACGGATTCTGCTTGCTCGAATCGGCTTTTCGTAGTTACATATCGGGCGACAAACGGGAGAGCAGCGCATGAAAATCAAACTACTGCCCAGTAACATTGATGCGAATTTGCAAACCTTCACCACCTTCTTAATCAATGACGAGGTCACCATTGATGCGGGCAGTCTTGCCGTGGCGCTTACCCCCGCAGAGATGGCGGCGATTGGTCACGTCATCGTTACCCACACCCATAACGACCACATCGCCAGTCTTCCGGTGTTAATCGCCGAAGCCTTCACGCATCTTGAAACGCCTGTAATGATTTATGGAATTGAAGAAGTGATTACAGGTTTGCAAGCTCACATTTTCAACGACGCGATTTCACCGGATTTTACGAAGATTCATCTGGCAGGGACAAACGATGGGGCGATTCGCTACCAGACGCTGGAGCCGCGAAAACGCATTGACATTGGCGGGCTACAGGTAACCCCGATTCCGGTCAATCACACAGTTCCTTCGTGCGGCATGATGGTTGAAGACCAAACGGCGACGGTAATTTTTTCGGCTGATACCTATGTCACCGATGAACTGTGGCAAGTGGCTTCTGATGCCGCTAACCTGAAAGCGATTTTCGTTGATGTGTCGTATCCGAATGAACTCGAAGGGTTGGCGCGGGTTGCCAAACATTTCACGCCTGAGTCGCTTGCCGGGGATTTGCAGAAACTGAAATGCGAAGCCGAGATTTACGCAATGCACATCAAACCGAGCCATCACCGGCAAGTGATTGCACAACTCCGCGCGCTTAACCATCCGCGACTATTTATCGCCGAAGTCGGGCGCGTCTATGAGTGGTAATACCCAAGCGATTTGCGATTCGTCGCTTGCCGGTTTGCTTGACCGCTTAGACCCCGAAAGTTTCAAACAATTCCATCGCAATAATCTTGTCTGCATCGCCCATATTCAGGCTCTAACGACCACCATTCAGGGCGAGATGTTCATCGAACTCGCCAATCGAATGCGCCTGCCCGTGTCGCGCAAACACCGCCGCGATGCGCGCGAACTACTGAAATCCATCAGCAAGTGATTTGTCGATTTGCGTCGGGTTTACCTGCAAAGCTAAGATTGCTGCCTTCAAATTTTTCTACAGATTTTTTCAATAAAAGGACAGCTATGAAAAAAACTTCGCGTAAAGAGTCCACCTCGAAAAAGTTGAATCTCAATCGCCGTTCGTTTGTTAAAAGCTTACCGGCGATTGGATTGGCAAGCGTTGCAACGCCCGGCGCTTTAATCGAAGCAACCGAAGCCGCGCAACAACCGCAACAACCGCAAACCCCGCAACGCATCACCAAAGAGATGTTGCATACCGCCGAAGGGCTTATCGGCATTGAACTGACGGACGCGCAGGAAGCCCTGGCGCTAAATAACCTCAACGGGTATCTCACAAGTTACGAAACGCTTCGCAAAATCGAGATTCCGCTCGATACGGAACCGGCGACCGCTTTTCATCCGGCGCTGCCGGGCAAAAAATTCAATAAGAAAAAGCCTGTGGCAAAAACGAAAGTCAAATCGGCAAAAGCCACCGCGCCGCATTTCGGCTCACTTGAAGAAGTCGCGTTTTATACCGCCACGCAGCTTGGCGAATTGATTCGCGCCAAACAAATCGCGCCCGTGGAACTCGCGAAAATGTATCTGGGGCGACTGAAAAAATATTCGCCGCGCCTGCTAAATGTCGTCACCCTCACCGAAGATTTGGCGATGGCGCAAGCTGAGCAAGCCGAACGCGAAATCAAACGAGGCAAATATCGCGGCGCGCTGCATGGCATACCCTGCGGCGTGAAAGATTTGTTCGCCACCAAAGGGATAAAGACCACCTGGGGCGCAGAACCTTTCCGCGACCAGATGATCGATTACGACGCGACCGTCGTTGAGCGATTGCGCGAAGCCGGCGCGGTGCTGGTCGCCAAACTTTCGATGGGGGCGCTTGCGCAAGGCGGGCGCTGGTTTGCGGGCGTCACGCGCAACCCCTGGCAACCGAACGAAGACCGCATCGGGTCAAGCGGTTCGTCTGCCGGTTCGGCTTCGGCAACCGCAGCCGGGCTTGTGGGCTTTTCAATCGGCACGGAAACCCTGGGTTCAATCGTTTCGCCGTCGTCGCGTTGCGGCGTGACCGGGCTTCGTCCGACTTATGGACGTGTGAGCCGCTATGGCGCGATGGCGCTCAGTTGGACGATGGATAAAATCGGCGCGATTTGCCGTAGCGCCGAAGATTGCGCCATCGTGCTCGAAGCGATTTACGGACCCGATGAGCGCGACATTACGGTCAGCGATGTGCCTTTCAGTTTCGATGCGAGCGTGCCGCTTGCCAAAATGCGCATCGGCTATTTGAAAGCCGAATTTGAAACGCCGGGCGGTGGCGCGAATCAACAAAACAGCGAGCAGCGCAGCAAGATGTACAGCGAGGCGCTCGAGGCATTGCGAAAAGCCGGAGCCAATCTGCAACCGATTGAATTGCCGAAATTCTCGACCCAGAGCCTGAGAATTATTTTAACCGCAGAGGCGGCGACCGCTTTTGATGACATCACCCGCGATGGTCGGGTCAATCAACTGTCGGGACAAAATCCCGGCGATTGGCCTAACACCTTTCGTTCGGCGCGATTCATTCCGGCGGTCGAATACATTCGCGCGCAACGGGCGCGGACACTCTTGATGCGCGAGATGGATAAACTGATGGCAAACTGGGATGTCTTTGTTTCGCCCGCCCCCCAAAGCGCCAGTTTGATTGTGACCAATTTAACCGGACACCCGGCGGTCTGTTTGCCTTGCGGATTTATTAATAATTTGCCGCAATCGATTATGTTCACCGGCAACCTGTATGACGAAGGCGCACCCTTGAGAGTCGCGCGCGCTTATCAACAAGCGACCAACTGGCACCAGCAACATCCCAAGTTGGACTGAGGATTAAACGGTGAAGTCAAAACGCTGAACGATGAAGTAAGAAATAGCTTACTTTATTCGCTAAAAGCCGCTAGAAAAACTTATCAACACTTTTTCATTGCCTTGTTCATCGTTCAGCGTTCCGACTTCATACTTTCCGCCAGCGCGTCGATTTTTTCCGCCAGTAGAAAATCTTTTTCGGTTAACCCGCCGGTGTCGTGTGTCCAGTTGATGAGCGTGACTTCGTTGTAATGGATGAAAATATCCGGGTGATGATTGAGCGATTCGGCAAGGTAGCCCACGGCATTCACGAACCACATCGCCCGTAAAAAATTTTTGAAGCGGTATTTTTTCTCAATCGCCTTTTCAATCCGCGACCAGCCAGCGAGCCGCTCTAACCGCTCAGTGATTTGTTGGTCAGTTAATCGCTGCATAATCGTTAGTGACTGGGAATTTTTTGCGGCATCAGCGCGTTATTGATTTGATGGGTGATTTGCGTGCCGTCAAAGGTTGAGATGCTCAGTGGCGGCAAGCCGGTTGGCGAAGCACCGGTGTAAGCCCGGACGATAATATTTTTATACTGGCTTTTATGCCTTTCGATTACGGTTTCGGCGGCGGTTTTGGCTGTCTGTTCGGAAACCGGCGGGGAGAGCGTAATCTGTACCACGAGGGATTGAGTGGTCGGGTCAACAATCGAGCTTTGAATCAGAAAAGGTTCCCGCTTGAGGGCTTCCCCGGTGGGTGCCTTGCTGTTGCAGGCGGAAACCAGCGTCACCAGTAAAATGATAGAACTGAATTTAATCATCGCTCTCCTGTTTGAAAAAAGATTTTCGGACTGAATCCAATGAGCGTCAACCTCATAAAAGCAGCAACTTCCAGTAGGTCGAAACCTAATCTTGACAATGATGTATTGTGACTAGTACGCTTACCCTTTTCTGTACAAACGAATTTCGAGAGGTATGCTATGAAGAGAACGTTTCAACCGAATAATCGTCGGCGCGCCAAAACCCACGGCTTTCGCGTGCGCATGAAAACCAAAGGCGGACAACTGGTCTTAAAACGCCGCCGTGCCAAAGGTCGCAAACAATTAAGCCCTGCGCATTACTAAAAATCAGAGTCCGGAGTCTGGAGTCGAGAGTCTGGGGTCAGTAATGACTCTCGACTCCAGACTCCGGACTCCAGACTTCTATGAGTGAGCATTTTCCAAAATCGCATAGAATTCTCAGGCGTGCGGAGTTTCGCCAGGTTTACCAGCAAGGGCGTAGATTTCAGGCAAAATTTTTTACCGCGTTTGTTATTGACAACCAGGGTAACCAGACCAGGCTCGGCATTACCACGACGCGCAAGATGGGCAATGCCGTTCGGCGCAATCGCGCGCGCCGCCTGTTGCGCGAAGTCTTTAGAAAAAATAAACAACTCGCGGCGGATGGCATTGACATCGTCCTGAATGCAAGGGATTCTATCAGTGAAGCCGCCTATACGGATGTTGAAAGCGACTTCATCTCTTTTCTAAAAAAGGCGGGCAAGCGCAGTGAAGTTCATTCTGATATTTCTGATTCGGACTTATAAGGTTTGCATTTCGCCGCTACTGCCGCCTGCTTGTCGATTCACTCCTACCTGTTCACAATACGCCCTGGAAGCAATCACCAAGTATGGCGCTTGGCGTGGCACCTATCTGGCAATTCGCCGTCTGTTGCGCTGCCATCCGTTTCATCCGGGGGGCTATGACCCGGTGAAATGAGTTCGCGAATTTAATAAAGGACAAACGCCCGATGGCGTTTGATGTGGTTTGATGGAACAACGAAGTAGAATAATACTGGCAATTTTTCTTTCAACAATAATCTTGATTGGCTGGCCCCTGGTAATGAAACGACTGGGCTTGATGCAAGCGCCTGCCGAGCCTACGGCTACAGAGATGCCACCGGCGCAGGAACCTGCACCGACGCCGCCTGCGCCAACGATGACTGCCCCGGCAAAATCTGAGGATAAAAAATCCGTGGCAAAGACGACGGCGACCGTCGCGCAACCTGCGCCACCTCAAACTCAGGTAGCCGAACGTGACTTGATCATTGATACGCCGTTCTGGCGCGCCAAATTTTCCAATCGCGGCGCAGTGGCGACCTCCTGGATTATTAAACAGGATGGCACGCGCCAGATTACTGCGGCAAACGGCAACCCGCTCGAACTGATTCCGCAGGACGAGATTAAACAACTGGGCGCGCCGTTTCGCTACCGCATTCCCTGGGCAGCAGAGCTTACCTATCAACTCAATCAAGCGAACTTTCAAATCGAAGGCGCAAATGAATCAGAGATAGCCCTCAAACCGGGCGAACAACGCGAAATCACCTTTACCTATCAAGCGCCAGGCATCACAGCCCGTAAAACCTTTAAATTCGATGGCGGTAAATTTGTATTCGACACCACTGCCGAAGTGGTTGCCAATGGCGAGAAGAAAAATGTCGAACTGGTTTTAGGTCCGCGCATCGGGGATGCCACCAACGCGCAAACCGGCGGCAGTTATGCCAATCACTATCAAGCCATCGCCTATACCAAAGAGGGTTCCCGTGTACAGGTTGATGGCGCGCAGATCACCCATCAGTTTGCAAAAATCACGCAAATTGACGAAGCCACCAAACGCATTCAAATCGATAAGCCACTTGCGAGCGATGTCGAAGGCATAAAAATTATTGGCGGCGACGGCAAAAATTATATTTCGCTCGTCGGTTTTGCCCGCGTCACGGAACGCGAAGGCAATAATCAAACCCTGACTTTGGATGCCCTGCCGGAAGGCGTTCAGGTCGGTAATGGGGTCGGGCAGGCGGCAGATACCTTACACAACAGCTATGCGTGGGCGGGGGTGATGGATCACTATTTCAGTATGCTGGCAATTCCGCCGCAAGCGGTCAGCCAAATCGCGCTAAGCAGCGTGCAACTGAGAAACGGCGAACAACAGGAAGTCGCGCAGGATTATCCATCGGTTGCGGTTCCGGTAGATAGCCAGGCATCGACCAAAATTTTCATCGGTCCCAAAGACCGCGAATTGCTCATCCGTCTGAGCAATGAGTTGGGCGCGAATCTCGAAGACATTATCGATTATGGAATGTTTCGCGCCATCGTTCGTCCGATTGTCGCGATTCTTGCGCCGGCGCTCGATGGACTTGGCAACATCTTTAAAAACTATGGCTGGGCGATTGTCGCCATCACCGCTGTGGTCAATCTATTGCTGTTCCCTTTGCGTTGGTATAGCTCGAAGAAGATGAAGCAGGCTGCCAAACATCAACCGCGCATTAAAGAGTTGCAGGAAAAGATGAAGAAACTCAAGGAAAACCCCAAAGCTTCGCAACGCGAGATCGAAGCCATTCAACGCGAGCAGATGGAAATCATGAAAGAGGCGAACCCGATGGGCGGTTGTTTGCCGATGCTGTTGCAGATGCCGATTTTCTGGTCGTTCTTTATCTTCTTAACCATTTCGCTCGATATGCGTCACGCGCACTGGCTGCTCTGGGTGAAAGATTTGTCGAAGCCCGACCCGCTGCATATTCTGCCGATTATTATGTGTGTGACGATGATTGCTTCGACCGCCTTGATGCCGCAACCGGCGGCGGCTGACCCCTCGATGAAGATGCAGCGCACCTTGATGACCTGGGTGATGCCGATTATGCTCACCTGGTTTTTCTTCCTGAGCGCGCCAAGCGGATTGGTGTTGTACTGGATGGTCAGCAATATCGTCGGCGTCGCCATTCAACTGGTTATCAACAAAATGACCGCCGAACCGCAAGCCCAACCTGCGGATGTGAGCAAAAAAAAGGATAAGAAACCAACTCAAAGAAGTCGCAACGTCGAAGCTTAAACCGGAAATTTTGAATCGCAGGTGAAGTGATGTCGCAACCTGTTTGTAAAAAATTATGACTCAAGAAGACGCCAACATAATCGTTGATTTTACCAATGCATTGCTGAAATCGAGCCGTCTCAGATTGACCGCTGAAGCGGAAACGCTGGCAGAGGGTTTTAAAGTACAGGTGCGTGGCGACGATGTTGCCATATTGCTTGGTCATAACGCCGAATTTTTAGACGCCCTCGAATATCTCGGCAATCGCGTGTTATCCAAAGGTCGTGATGAAGAGACGCACATCGCTTTCGATTCGGGCAACTATCGCGCGCGCCGCGAAAAAGAGTTGCACATGATGGCGGAAAAAGCTGCGGAAAAAGTTCGCACCACAAAAATTCCTTTCAAGTTTGACCCGATGAGCGCGCATGAAAGAAAGATTATTCATCTGGCGCTTTCCATTCACACAGGCATCCGCACGGAAAGCACAGGCAACGGCGAAGACCGCCGCCTGGTGGTCTATCCCGCTTAAAAGAGTGATGAGTAATGAGTGATGAGTAATGAGTAAATGGCTTTTCACTCATCACTCATTACTCATCACTCATCACTATGTTAAGAGATGACACCATCGCAGCGATTTCAACGCCCACGGGGCGCGGCGGCATCGGCGTTGTGCGCTTGAGCGGCAAAGATTCGCTGAGTATCGCCCGGCAAATTTTTCATACCACGACGAAAGATTTCCAACCAAACTACGCGCGTTTCGGACGCATCGTTGACTTGACGACCAGTGAAGTCGTTGACGAAGCGATTCTCACCTATTTCAAAGCGCCGCATTCTTACACCGGCGAAGATGTTGTTGAACTCAGTTGTCACGGCAGCCCCGTCGTCTTGCGCCGGGTTCTGGATTTGCTGATTGTGAGCGGCGCGCGCATTGCCGAACCCGGCGAGTTCACCTTTCGCGCTTTCTTAAATCGCCGGATTGATTTGGCGCAAGCCCAGGCGGTGCGCGACATCATCAACGCCCAGACTGCCTATCAAGCGCGGGTGGCGACTCGCCAACTCGAAGGCGCATTTTCAAAACAACTCGCGCCGCTCAAACAAACCCTGCTCGATATTATTGTTCACATGGAATCGAGCGTCGAGTTTGTCGAAGATGACATCACGCCGGAAAATCTCGGACGCATTCTGCAAAAACTCGAACGGGTGATTGGCGAACTGAAAAAAGTAGCCGCGACCTTTGCGCTCGGTCGATTCGTCAAAGAAGGTTTTGACCTCGCTATTGTCGGTCGCCCGAATGTCGGCAAATCGTCGGTCTTCAATCAACTCGTAGGCAGCGACCGCGCCATCGTCACGGCGATTCCCGGCACCACCAGAGATACGCTTTATGAAAGCGCCTCGATTGCCGGCATCCCCGTGCGCTTGATTGACACGGCAGGGATTCGCGAAACCCAGGATGTGGTTGAAAGCCTTGGCATCAGCCGCAGCCGCCGTGCGATTGCCGATGCCGACATCGTGTTATTGGTTTTGGATAATTCGGAAAATTTAAGCGCGGATGATAAACGGTTGCTTACAGAACTTCCGGTTGAAAGACGCATCGTTGCGCTCAATAAATCCGACCTTGCACACCGGTTGGAAGAGAAAATCGGTGACGAGTTGAAAGATGCGGTGATTATTTCGGCGCTCACCGGTGAAGGCTTGGATGGGTTGCGCGACAGAATTTTTCATCAGCTTTCCGGCGACCTCAGTGTTGAGCGCGACGACCTGTTAATCACCGATGCGCGTCAACAGCAAGCCGTGCGAGTGGCGTTTGAACAGGCAAAGCAGGCGCGCGATTTAATCGTCGAAGGCGAACTCGAAGAAGTGATTTTGCTGAAACTCCATGCTTCATTAACTGCGCTCGGCGACATCACCGGTGAAACCTTGACCGATGATATTCTCAATCAAATCTTCTCGACTTTCTGCATTGGAAAGTGATACTGAATTGCAAATCAAAATACGATAGACCGAGTTGAGAAGCGGTCATTGAGCGCGCTTGTCGTTTTCTGACCAACACTCAACTGAAAAATCTTCATTGGAGATTTAGGGATGAACAGATTTTGCCGCTTTGTGAGGATTTCAGTTCTGCTTGCGCTCATGTTGTCGCAGGTTTCAATGGTCATTGCCGCTCAAACGGCATCGCGGTTTTTTCCCGCTAAAGACCTGATGACCATCGGCGTTTATTATTACCCGGAACACTGGACTGAGGCGCAATGGGACAGAGATTTCGCCAATATGGAAGCGATGGGTTTCGAGTTCGTTCACCTGGCGGAATTCGCCTGGGCGCGGATGGAACCGGTCGAAGGGAGATTCGATTTCGCCTGGCTCGATAAAGCCATTGCGCTGGCGGCGCGTCATCATCTGCGCGTCGTGCTCTGTACGCCGACGCCCTGTCCCCCTGCGTGGATGGGCGAAAAATATCCGCAAACCTTTTTAGTCGGAAGCGACGGGCGACGCCGCGAACACGGCTCGCGCGGCAACAACGCGCTTGCCGACCCGACCTATTTGCGACTGAGTGAGCGCATCATCACGGAGATGGCGCGGCGTTACGGGCGCAATCCGAATGTCTGGGGCTGGCAACTCGATAACGAACCGGGCGCGCCGCCCGATTACAGCCCTTCGGCACAAGTGGCGTTTCGCCAGTGGCTCAGGGCGCGTTATAAAACCATCGAACAACTAAACAAGGAATGGGGCACGGCGTTCTGGAGTTTGACCTACAACAACTTCGCGCAGATTCGCATCCCTAATCCGACCTATCTGTATGGCGTCAACCCGCATGCCTTGCTTGATTTTCGCCGCTTCACGGCAGACCAAACCGGCAAGTTTTTGAACTGGCAAGCGGCGCTCCTCAGGCGTCACACCGCGCCCGCGCAATGGATCACCACAAATTACATCACCACTATCGCTTCAAGCGACCCGCGCCGTTCAACCGATTTGGATTTCATCTCGTTTACCCTCTATCCCGTAAGCGGCGGTCATAACCTGGGCGATGATGGGTTTCGTCTGGGTTGGCAATATGGCATGGCATTCGGCAATGCATTTTACAAATCGTTTAAAGGCGTCACAGGGGTAATGGAACTGCAACCCGGTCAGGTCAACTGGGCATACATCAATCCGCAGCCCAACCCGGGCGTCGTGCGTATGTGGCTGTGGCATGCGTTTGCCGGAGGCAGTTCTTTCGCCTGCACCTATCGTTTCCGCCAACCGCTTTACGGCAGCGAACAGTATCATTATGGCATTGTGCGCACGGATGGCGTGACGCCTTCGCCCGGCGGCTTGGAATATCAGCAGGTTATTAAAGAGATGCGAGGCTTACGAGCGAAATATGATGCGGCGGCAAAAGTTCCGGCTGATTATCTGGCGCGCAGGACGGCGATTTTATGGAATCACGAAAACCTCTGGAATATTAATGAGCAGAAACAGACAGGGCTTTGGGACACCTGGGGACATACGTTTCGTTATCTGGAAAGCGCCAAGTCTTGCGGCGCGCCCGTGGACGTGATTGCCGAAACCGATGATTTCAATAAATACCCGGTGCTCATTGCCCCGGCTTATCAATTGCTCGATGAAGCGTTGGTCAGCAAATGGACACGCTATGTTGAACAAGGCGGCAATCTCGTGCTCACCTGTCGCACCGGGCAAAAGAAACGCAACGGGCAGTTGTGGGAAGCGCGTTGGGCAGAGCCTATCTATTCTTTAATTGGCGCAGAGGTCGCTTTCTTTGACGCGCTGCCGGGCGATACGACCGGAGCGGTTCGCCTGAACACGACGAACTATCAATGGAACGTCTGGGCGGATGTCTTGAAGCCATTGGCAAATACGGAAAGCCTGGCGCAATACGCCAATCAATACTATGCCGGACAAACAGCCGTGACCTATCGCAAAATCGGCAAAGGCAGTGTCACCTATATCGGTGTACACAGCAAAGACGGGCAGTTGGAACGAGCCGTCTTACGCCAGGTTTATCAGCGCGCGGGCATCGCCGTTGAAGATTACCCGGAAGGCGTTTATGTCGAATGGCGCGACGGCTTTTATGTAGCGGTCAATTATTCTTCGCGGGCGGCGAGTCTGTCATTGCCAAAAGGCGCAGAAATTCTTTTGGGGAATTTGCCCTTGAAGCCAGCTGAGGTTTTAATCTGGAAATAATTTGAAAGAGGGAGCCATATGGAAAGTGAAGTTGAATCGCTTTTGAAAACCCGGTAGGCTCTCCGCATGACAAGGTTCATTTCTCCGCAAATACGCAAACATTTTTGCAGCCGTTTTACGGATGAATATTGTGATGAGGCATCGCTTCAACGATTATGCGCGCTTGATGACAGGATTCTTGAACGTGTCGCCCAGGTCAGCGAATCGGTATTGCTCGAAAGGCATCGCCTCAATCCTCGCATCATTAAATTGATTAAGCCACAAACTGCAACCGTTGACTCGATGGTCGGTTTTTATATTCTCTATCCGATTAACCGGGAATGTGAAACCTTGATTGAATCAGGGGTGATTTGCCAAAGCCGCGAACTTACCGCAGCGCATTTATGCCAAGCCAACGAATCGGTTGATGCGCTCTATCTTTCGATGGTTTATGGTCGCACCCGACAAGCGCAAGGTTATCTGATTTACCTGCTCTATCGCGACTTGAAAGCCATCATTAAAGCGAATCGGTCAATCCGTTACATCTATGTCAGACCGGTAACAACTGTAGGATTTCAAGCAGTTGAAAAACATGCGTTTCATCCGATTCACCCGGATTCGGGAATTTATTGTCGCAAAGTCGCTCCCGAAGAGATTGCTTGAAGGTTGATAAACTGAAAATTTGGCTGGACTATGCAGGATAAAATGGTGGCTCTCAAACATAAAGCTCTTAAGCAAAAGAAAACCGGTTATGAAAGAGCCAGGTCTTGAATCGCATTGCGCTTCATCAGGCGTGCCGTTATGATTCGCCACTATCAACGGAGATACCCATGAGGAAAAGGCTTTTGTATGCTTTCATCCTAAGCGCGCTTTTTAATTTGCCAACCGTCAATAGACAAACTGCGCCGCCACTTGAACCGCTGTGGCCGCAAGGCGCGCCTGCCGCCAAAGGCAGCCAACCGGAAGACACACCGGCGATTCAGTATTATCCTGCGCCTGCCGATAAAGCGACGGGCGCTGCCATTGTCGTTTGTCCGGGCGGCAGCTACGGTCATCTTGCGTCCCACGAAGGGCACGATGTGGCGTTGTGGCTCAATCGTCTGGGAATTACCGCCTTCGTTCTCAAATATCGTCTGGGTCCGCGCTATCATCACCCGGCGATGATGTGGGATGTGCAGCGGGCGATTCGTCTGGCGCGCACTAAAGCCACCGAATGGAAAATCGACCCGCATCGTATCGGGGTGATGGGATTTTCAGCGGGCGGGCATCTGGCATCGACCGCCGCCACGCATTTCGATGACGGCAATGCGCAAGCTGCCGACCCGGTTGACCGCGTGAGCAGTCGCCCGGATGTGGCGATTCTCTGCTATCCGGTGATTACGATGAAGTCACCGTTTACGCACAGCGGCTCGCGTAAAAATTTATTGGGCGAAACGCCTGCGCCGGAGTTGATAGACTGGCTTTCCAATGAAACGCAGGTGACGGCAAAAACCCCGCCGACCTTTTTATTTCACACGGTCGATGACAGTGGTGTGCCTGTTGAAAACAGCACCAGGTTTGCCGATGCCTTGCGCAAAAATAATGTCAAATTTGAAATGCACCTCTTTGAACACGGCAGACATGGCGTAGGGTTAGCCAAAGACGATGCGACCTTGAGCCTCTGGTCTACACTCTTAGAAAATTGGTTGCGCGGACAGGGCTTTTTAAATTCCAATGATGCTTCAAAAAAATAGTTCCAGTGGAAAATTTTAGGTTGATTACCCGAAACGTGGGTAAATTTCAAGCGTCTTGATACGAGTGATTTTATGTAACCCTCTGCGTCTCGGTGTCTCAGTGGTGAAAAAGAAAAATACAGAGACACCGAGAGTTGATAGAAAATTTCCGCCACCGAATGACGCACAGGCTTCGATTCCATAAGGAGAGTTTTCAAGTGAGCAACAGGATTAGTTTGTCATTGATTCGTCATACCATTTTATGCGCCTTGATTTTATTGATTGGCAGCTATGTTTATGCCGCGCCGCGCGAGCGCAACCTGCGCAAACAGACAGCCCTTGACCGTTACGTTTTCAAACCGGATGCGAATTATCGCTATGACTTGCTCAATACCGTGAAAGGCGCGGGCTATACGGCATTCATCATCGAACTCACGTCGCAACAGTGGCGCGCGGCTGAAGAGGTTGACCGCCCGTTGTGGAAACATTGGTTGGTCATCATTCAACCCGAAAAGGTGACCACTTCAACGGCAATGCTGTTTATCAATGGCGGCTCAAATGGCAGCAAAGCGCCAAACGGCGCGGATGCGAATCTCGCGGCGGTTGCGGTTGATACGCAAGCCGTGGTTGCCGATTTACGTATGGTGCCAAACGAGCCATTGACCTTTAAAGATGAAACGAAATCACGCACCGAAGATGGCATCATCGCTTACACGTGGGAGAAATTTTTAAAGACCGGCGATGAAACCTGGCCCCTGCGTCTGCCGATGACCAAAGCCGCGGTGCGCGCGATGGATACGGTAACGGCATTTTGCGGCGAGGCGGAACGCGGAAAGCTTAGGGTTGATAAATTCGTTGTCGCCGGGGGGTCAAAACGCGGCTGGACAGCGTGGACAACCGCCGCAGTTGATGATCGGGTGACGGCTGTGGTGCCGATTGTGATTGATGTTTTAAACAATGAAAAAAGCATGGAACATCATTTCCGGGCTTATGGTTTTTGGGCACCGGCGATTGCCGATTACTCGAACCTGCATTCATGGTCGGGCACGCCGCAGTACGCCGAACTCATGAAAATCGAAGACCCGTATTCGTATCGCGAACGACTCACCATGCCGAAATTGATTATGAACTCGACCGGCGACCAGTTCTTTCTGCCTGATTCCTGGCAATTTTATTTCGATGATTTGCGGGGCGAGAAAAATCTGCGTTACATCCCGAACACCAGACATGACCTGCGCAATTCGGATGCCCGCGACAGTCTGCATGCATTTTTTGAATCGGTGGTAAAAAATCAACCGCGCCCACGCTTTTCCTGGAGGATTGAAAAGGATGGTTCAATAACTGTGCAAACCAAAGACCAGCCTACAGAAGTCAAGCTCTGGCAGGCGACTAATGCGAAAGCTCGCGATTTTCGTTTGGATACGATAGGCGCGGTTTATAAGAGTTCCGTGTTGACCGCTAAAAAAGCAGGAATGTATCACGCTCAAATTGCAGCGCCTATGGAAGGCTTTACAGCTTATTTTGTGGAGTTGACCTTTCCGAGCGGCGGCAAATATCCACTAAAACTAACAACCGGGGTGCGGGTGACGCCTGATAAATTGCCCTTTGCCGTGCCGAAACGCGAAGCTGTCGGAGCGCAAAACAACAAGTAATCGCTTATAAAAATTTCAACCTGCTCACCTGTCTTGTGAGCAGAAAAAATAAAGCCCGACACAACCGAGTTTTGTTTGATTGTGTCGGGCTGCTCAATTTCAAACAGACTCAAATTAGTCTGAAAAGAGTGCCGTTAAACCGAGAATTCCGGTTAAGACTGCGCCCAAAATTGAGATTCTGCCATTTGAGTAGTTCCCATAACGATGGCGGCTATAATAACCGTCTTCGTAACCGCGACGGAATCCTTCGCGGAAATAGTAATTGTACTCAGACTGGTCTACATAAAATCCCGTGTAACCATAGTTAGCATCCTGATAGGCAAACGAGGAGCGATAATCAAATCTCCAGCCATCTTCTCTATCCGCCTGTCCGGCACGGAATCCTTCCTGATAACCCTGGTTAATTGCCTGTCGCAGCAAATCTGCTGCGTAGCGATTTACCTGATAGTACCTGCCAGCGCGATAGTAACGGTAACTCGGTGGCGTGTAGAAATACGGGTCGTTGTAGTAGTTGTAATTTCTCATCGCCTGAATCCGGCGTTGCTGTTCGCGCAGGTGCTCAAAATAAGCCTGCTGATAACGATATTGCTGTATACGTCTTTGTCGTTGCAGGTAATTTAAACGGTCACGGGAAATTCGCTCACGTTGTTCAAGCGCCTGACGATACTGCACAATTCGTTGTTGTTGACGATTAATCAACGCCTGTTGCTGCTGTTGCGACAGCCGTTCGCGTTCGGCTCTGGCGGCTTGTTTCTGTTGTTGATTTTGCAAATGGCGTTGCCGAGCCTCTTCCTGTCGCTGTTGTTCTAAACGTTGTTGCGCGGCGCGTTGCTGCTGACGCACAACTTCCTGTTGTTGACGCGCAGCTTCCTGTTGTTGCGCCGTTTGTTGACGAGCAGCGCGTTGTTGCTGACGCTGTTGCTGTTGTTGCTGCTCCTGACGTTGCTGCTCTAAGCGACGCTGTTGTTTTTCCTGCTGGCGCTGAGTTTCCAGCTGTTGTTGACGTTGTAGTTCTTGTTGAGCTTGTTGTTGTCGTTCAGTGCGACGTTGCTGCTTTTGTTGCTGTCGCTGCTGTTCGGCTTGTTGCTGTTCTTGACGACGCTGCTCTTTGCGTGCCTGCTTGTCTTGTTGTCCGTTCTGCTGTGTGTAAACCGGCATTCCGGTTCCGACTAAAAACAGTGCGCTCATTACAAGAGATAATAGACGTGTAAAAATATTTCTTTTCATAATTTATCTCCTTCTTCTGTTGTATGCCGCTAAGACTTTTTGTAAGAAATCACAAGGCAATCCATCACTGCAAAAAGTCCGATTGGCTACATACATTTCAATTCAATTTTATTGGCAAATAGCGTGCCTTCGAGTAAATGGTGCAATAACAGTATTTGGATTTTAAAAGAGGAGAAGGTGAGACACCATTTCGTACGCCGGTGAAGCGAAAGCGTTACTTTTTAAAAGCCGCTGGCTTATCAAAATTTTTATGAAGATTTCATAAAATGGCAGGATGCAAAAATTTAAAATTCATTGGTAAATGAGCAGCAGACGGCGATAAAGGTCGCGTAAGTGTTAGCTCATCTTAAAAAATTTAAACCGCCCATTTCTCTTCAAGCGTTGAGGCAAGGTCTTCGTATTCGCGAACCGCATCCGTGCCGAGACTATTTTCTGCAAGTTTAAAATCCTGGTAGAGCGCGTCTTTGTCCGGCTGCTCTAATAACTCTTCAGCCAATCGAAATAGCGTCGCGTCTTCGTGGCGCAAATGCCCGATGAGGTGCGCTACATATTTGGAGGCGATGTCGGTGAACTGCTCAATAGCCACCGCATCATTTTTCTCGATGCCTTTCACCGCATCCAGTAGCTTTTCTACCAACTCGGTCTCAATTTCATGCTCATAAGAGAGGGCTTGCAGTACGCCGCCTTCGCCGCTGATGCCTTGTTGTCTCAGCCGGGGAAATAGGTATTGTTCTTCTTTGAAGTGGTGAAATCCATGCGCGAAATCGCTGATGAAATCAATAAGTTTTAAAAGATCAGCGGCGGGCACCGTTTCTCCGGCTTTGAGCCTGAAGCAGACGCCCTCAAGCGCCCGCAATGCCCGTTCAATTACCCTGTGTTCGTGTTTCAAAATGTAAAATGGCGCTGACATAAGTCGACTCCTGCATAAAGTGTTAAAGTGAACAAAACTGCAAGCTTTGTGCCGAGGTAAATAGCGGTAAAAACCGGGTTTTTAGGAGGTAAATAATCGAAATTTGCGATTTCGCCGCGTGAAATGCCGCAACCCGATAGGCAATATCACGCAAGCAAGGGTCGCGATAACTTTTAAGACCATATCCATTGATTTCTGTTGGTGGTTTCTCGTGACCTCTGATGAATTCGAGCCAAGGTCTAACCCGGTTCGCGAATCATTTGACAGGTATTTTCATCATCAACCGCAAGCTGTTTATCAACGCTTTCAACATTCATCTGTTCAACCAGAGTATGACTCTACTGTCGCCGCATTCCAAAGCCAGTCCCACTTTTAATCGTACCCGCTTTTAGCGCAAGGTGAATTTCACCATTGCATTTGCCTACCGAAAAGCGTTAAACAAATAGATTACAAAAGACACGGAAATTAAGATGGTAGGTTATGAGCAGCACACTTTCATTTGATGTAGTGGTCATCGGCGCGGGACACGCCGGATGCGAAGCCGCGTACATTGCTGCGCGCATTGGCGCAAAGACCGCGCTTTGCACCATCGATGTCAATTCCATCGGCATGATGAGTTGCAATCCGGCAATCGGCGGCATTGCCAAGGGACATATGGTTCGCGAAGTCGACGCGCTCGGCGGTTTGATGGGCGAAGTTATCGACGCGACCGGCATTCAATTTCGCTTGCTGAATCGCAGCCGTGGGCCTGCCGTGCAATCGCCACGCGCCCAGGCGGATAGAAATCTCTATCGTCGTGAAATGCGCCGTCGACTAGGACTCACGGAAAATCTTACGGTCATCGGCGGCGAAGTCGCGGAAATCCAAATCACCGGCGATAAAATCACCGGCGTCGAACTCGCTGACGGTACAATCATCGAAGCGCGCGCAGTTGTTTTGACCACCGGGACGTTTTTAAACGGTCTGGTTCACGTTGGCAAAAAGACTTTTTCGGCGGGACGCAGCGGCGAACCCGCATCCATCAAATTAGCCGCAAGCATTCGCCGTGTCGGATTTAAAATGGGGCGACTCAAAACCGGAACCCCGCCACGACTTGATGGACGCACGATTGATTACACGAAATTCGAGCGCCAACCGGGCGACCCGGAGCCGGTGCCGTTTTCATTCAAGACCGAACGCATCCGTCGTCAACAAATCGAATGCTTCATCGGCTACACCAACCACAGCGTTCACGACATCATTCGCAATAACATTGATAAATCCCCGCTCTACAGCGGTGATATTCAAGGCATCGGCCCGCGTTACTGCCCGTCGATTGAAGATAAAGTGGTGAAGTTTGCCGAAAAAGACCGGCATCAGATTTTCCTCGAACCCGAAGGCTACGAAACCTATGAGGTTTATCCGAACGGCATCTCGACCAGTATGGATGAAGCGGTGCAGAAAATGTTCGTGCGGGCTATACCTGGACTTGAAGCGGTAAAATTTCTGCGACCCGGTTATGCCATCGAATATGATTTCGTTGACCCGCGCGAACTCTACTCGACGCTTGAAACCAAACAAGTAAACGGGCTTTTTCATGCGGGGCAAATCAATGGCACCAGCGGTTATGAGGAAGCCGCAGGGCAAGGCATTGTCGCTGGAATCAACGCCGCATTGAAAGTTTTAGGTCGCGAACCGGTAGTGCTTGACCGGGCGTCGAGTTATATCGGGGTGATGATTGATGACCTGGTTACCAAAGGCGCAGATGAACCTTACAGAATGTTCACCTCACGCGCCGAAATGCGTTTGTCGCTCAGATATGATAACGCCGACCAGAGGCTTACGCTGCTAGGTTACCAAATCGGTTCGGTTGATGAGACCGACTATCAGGCGTTTTTACGAAGACAGGAAAATGTCGAGCGCGTTAAAACCATTTTAGTGAACAAGAAAATTTCCGAACTCGATGAAGCATTCGTCAATAATTTAGCTATCGAGGGTTCGCAGGACAATCTGGTTGGTAAAAAGCTCGAATATCTGGCGCGGCGTCACGATACCGATATTGAAAAGCTGACGGCGCTGTTGCGCGAAGTGGCAGGAGGCGAAATTGCCGATGCGGAAATTGTTATTGCGCTCAATGACACGCGCTATGCCGGGTATTTGAAAGACCAGGAAACCTTAGCGAAAAAGCGCGCGCGCTATGACAATCTGGAAATTCCCCGCGAGATGGATTTCGCGCAAATCGGCGGATTGTCGAGTGAAGTCATACAAAAACTCACGCGCATTCGCCCGATGACCATCGGGCAGGCAGCGCGCATTCCCGGGATAACTCCTGCGGCGATTTCGATTCTGCTCGTCGCCATGCTTAGAAATTAGGTTGCTAGGCTGAATCCGGCTTACCGGAAAGCCCTGTTGCGCCAGTGAGCGAATCTGCTATCATTTTATTGGCAGCAGCGAACTGCCATCTTCTCCAAGAGTGAGCGGAATGGTAGAGGGCGAGAGGTCAGAACATCTCGCCCTCATTTTTACGCATCTACGAGTTCAGATGATTACCAGCCCGATTAAAACTGCAATTCAATTCGAGGATTATAAAATGCGATTAAAAAAATTATTTAGCCTATTGCTGATTCTTGCTTTCAGCGTGTCAAACATCGCCCTGGCATTTGCCGATGAAGGCATGTGGACATTTAATAACATCCCGAAAGCTGACATTAAAAAACGCTACGGCTTTGAGGTGACCGATGAGTGGTTGAAAAAAGTGCAACTCGGTTCAGTGCGCTTCAATAGCGGCGGCAGCGGGTCTTTCGTTTCGTCCGACGGACTGGTTTTAACCAACCATCACGTCGCTTCCGAAACCCTGCAAAAAATCTCCACCCCGGAAAAAGATTATGTGCGCATCGGGTTTTATGCCAAAACTCATGCCGAAGAAATTAAAGCGCCTGACCTTGAACTCAATGTCCTCGACAGCCTCGAAGACGTCACCACGCGCGTCAATGCCGCAGTGAAAGCCAATGCGTCGCCTGCCGAAGCCAACGCTGCGCGCCGCGCCGCGATAGCTGAAATCGAAAAAGAGTCAACGGAAAAAACCGGACTCAGAAGCGATGTTGTCACGCTCTATCAGGGCGGGCAATATCACCTGTATCGCTATAAAAAATATACTGACGTGCGGTTGGTCTTTGCGCCCGAATTTGACATCGCCTTTTTCGGCGGCGACCCGGATAACTTTGAATATCCGCGTTACGACCTGGATATGGCATTATTCCGCGTTTATGAAAATGATAAGCCCATCAAAAGTCCGAGTTATTTCAAATGGTCAACCAAAGGTTCAAGCGTGAGTGAACTGGTTTTCGTCTCCGGGCATCCCGGTTCGACGCAACGCCTGAATACCGTCGCGCACCTCGAATATCTGCGCGATAACGGCTTGCCTTACACCTTGAAATTACTCGAATCGCGGGTCAAAGCCTTGCGCGAATACAGCAAGAAAGGCGATGAACAATCGCGTCGCGCTCAGGAAGATATTTTCGGAATTGAAAACAGTTTGAAAGCCTTGCGCGGGCAATACGCCGGGCTTCGCGACCCGAAAATCCTTGCGAAAAAACAGGCTGCCGAAACCGCTTTGCGCGCTAGAGTTGCAGCCGACCCGAAAATGAAAAAAGAATTCGCCGATGCCTGGGACGCGATTGCCAAAGGGCGCAAAATGTTTGCCGCGTATTTCAAAGAGCATTCCCTGCTATCAAACGGCGCAGCGTTTGATTCCGAACTTTTCGGCATTGCGCTGGCGCTGGTTCGCTTGACCGAAGAGAGTCAAAAGCCTAACGCCGAACGTCTACCGGAATACACCGATGCGCGCCGCCAGTCGCTTGAACTCGGACTCTATTCACCGGCGCCGATTTATGAAGATTTCGAGAAAGTCAAACTCGCAAATGCCCTGGCGTTTATGCGCGATGAACTGGGAGCTAATCATCCGACGGTGCAGAAAGTTCTGGCGGGTAAAACGCCCGAAGCCCGCGCCGCTGAACTCATTGACGGCAGCAAATTGAAAGACGTTGAGTACCGCAAACAGCTTGCCGCAGGTGGCACAAAAGCCATTCAGGAATCAACGGACGCGATGATTGCCCTTGCCCGAATGATTGACCCGCAAGCGC
Source organism: Acidobacteriota bacterium (assembly GCA_040754075.1). NCBI lineage: Bacteria > Pseudomonadati > Acidobacteriota > Acidobacteriota bacterium. The sequence goes on along the minus strand of JBFMDH010000036.1, from coordinate 32,242 downwards.
GTGAACTGCGCAAGAGATATGAGACCGAAGTGCAGGCGAGCGAACGCGCCAATTATGCCAAAATTGCCAAAGCGCGGTTTGAAGTCGAAGGCACGAAAGTCTACCCGGATGCGACCTTTACCCTGCGTTTATCTTATGGCGCGGTGAAAGGCTACACGGTAAATGGCAAATTCATTCCGCCCTTTACGGATTTTGCGGGACTGTTTAAACACGCGGCAGCGCACGGCAACAAAGAGCCTTACAAAATTCCCGAAAGCTGGACAGCGAAAAAAGCTCAGCTTGATATGAAGACGCCGTTCAATTTCGTCACCACGCACGACATCATCGGCGGCAATTCCGGGTCTCCGGTGATTAATAAAAATCTCGAACTCGTGGGTTTGATTTTCGACGGCAATATCGAATCCCTGGTCGGCAATTTCATTTACGACGAAACCCAGAATCGCGCCGTGTCGGTTGATGTCAGAGCCATGTTGTACGCTTTGAAAAATATCTACAGCGCGAAAGAATTGGTCGATGAACTGACGAAAGGTGAGTAACTTGATAGCGCATCGAAGCGCGATAAGACAGGAAAATCAAGCGGCCTGAAAACGGAGGGCGTATGGACATCACGATTACGATTGAGCCGGAGGTGCAAGCCAAACTTCAACAGCGCGCTCAGTCTTTGGGGCAGGATATTAAGGAATTTGTTGAGAGTGTTGTGAAGCAGGAAGCCTTGAAACCTGTTAAAAGCGTTGATGAAATTCTTGCGCCGGTGCGTCAGGAATTCGCCGAAAGCGGCATGACAGAAGATGAGTTAGACGATTTCTTGAATGACGTTCGGGAAAAAGCCTGGCAAGAAAAACCCGCAAAGGATAATGCCCAGTGACCGCAGAGTTGCTCAGGGTGGTTTTCGATTGCAATATCCTCTGGCAAGCGTTCTTTTCAAAAACGGGGGCTTCCGGGCGGTGTCAGAAACTGGTTGAGGATGGAAAAATCATTCTCTTTCTCAGCGCCGACGTGTTGGATGAAGTGCGAGATGTTTTAACCCGACCGGAAACCCAAAACCAGTTTGCCCAAGCCACCCCCGAAGCCGTTGAGGCTTTTCTCAAAGACCTGACAAGCAAAGCCGTCGTCTTGAAATCGGTAGCCCAAAAATTTCGTTATGAACGCGATCCGAAAGATGAACCGTATATCAACCTTGCCGTTGAAACAAAAGCGGATTATCTGGTGAGCCGCGATAAAGACCTGCTTGATTTGATGACCGGACACACCGCCGAATGCAAAGAATTTCGCCAAAGATTTCGCCCGCTGAAAATAATTGACCCGGTCGCATTCTTGAAACTTTTCACAGACCCGGATTAACAAAAATCTCGAACCCGTGGGTTTGATTTTCGACGGCAATATCGAATCCCTGGTCGGCAATTTCATTGTGAAAGAGTTGGTCGATGAACTGACGAAAGGTGAGGTTGCGGCAAGCACACGCTAATTGTAAAACCGCTGGCGCAACGAAAATTAAATTCGTTGCGCTTTTATTTTGAACCGCCAGGACGCCAAGTACGCCAAAAAATTAGTCAGGTTTTGATTTGGCGTTCTTGGCAGGGCTGTAACAAAGTCGGAAGCCGTGATACTGGGAACGCGGACGTCCACGTCCGCCGACTTCACGGCTGTGGACGTGGACGTCCGCGTTCCCAGTTAAAAAGTTTTCTGATTCCTCATAGAGAAGCACTTTTGGATTTGCCCCAGACTTTGTTACAGCCCTGGCGTTCTTGGCGTCCTGGCGGTTTATTCTTTTATGCTGTTGGCATCGCTTCGGCAATTTTCGTTTTAAGAACTGAAACCACTGCGTCAATTGCTACATCCTCTTTTTGCCGTGAAGCGCGCGTCAGGAGTTCAACTTTGCCTTCGCTGATTTTTTTGCCGACGGTCACGCGAAATGGCACGCCTATCAAATCCGCATCATTGAATTTCACACCGGCGCGTTCGTCGCGGTCATCGAGTAAAACTTCAATACCGGCAGCTTCTAATTCACCATAAAGTTTTTCAGCCGCCGCAAGCACCACTTCGTCTTTTACATTCACAGGGGTAACGACGACCTGAAAAGGGGCGATTGCCGGATTCCAGATAATTCCCGCTTCGTCGTTGAAGAGTTCAACCGCTGCGACCATCACGCGCTCAACGCCGATGCCATAACTGCCCATAACTATCGGCACACTTTTGCCATCGGTGGTCAGGACATTCGCGCCCATACTCTCGGAATATTTCAATCCGAGTTTGAAGATGTGACCGATTTCAACGGCTTTGAAAACATCAAGCGGCGATTCACAAGTAGCGCACATCTCACCGGCATTCACAGTGCGCAGGCTCGCCCATTTAGCAACCTGAAGGTCACGCGCCACCGACACGCCACGCAAATGGTGGTCGTCTTTATTTGCCCCGGTGGTCATATTTTTTCGACCTTGCAACGCTTCATCGGCAACAATGCGCGTGATGAGTTTATGGGTTGATGGCGTGACACCGACCGCGCCCAAGGAACCTGCGGATGCGCCGAGGGCTTCGACAATCTCTTCGGGGTGTGCAGGGCGAATCTCAATCGCGCCGGTCGCGTCCGCCAGTTTGGTTTCATTGAGTTCGTGGTCGCCGCGCATCAGCACCAGCGCCAGTTTGCCATCCAGCACATAGACCAGAGTTTTGATTTGCCTATCAGCGGGCGCGCCGCCTTCAAATTGCACCAGGTCTTCAATGGTGCGCACGCCCGGCGTCGGGAAAATTTCCGGCGCGGTGAATTTGTCTTCGCCATCGTTTACGGCGTCAAGTTTCGAGGTCGCTTTTTCAACGTTTGCCGAATAGCCGCATTTTTCGCAAACCACGATGCGGTCTTCACCGGCTTCCGTGCGCACCATAAATTCGGTCGATTTGCTGCCGCCCATCGCGCCGGAACTCGCTTCGACCGGCGTGAATTTCAAACCGCAGCGATTGAATATCGCGCAATAGGCGTTGTATTGGTCGTCGAAAGCTTTATCGAGTCCGGCAAAATCAACGTCGAATGAATAGGCGTCTTTCATAGTGAATTCGCGCACTCTGAGCAGCCCCGATTTAGGGCGCGCTTCGTCGCGGAATTTGGTTTGAATCTGATACCAGACTTGCGGTAGGTCACGGTAAGAACGAAGCGCGCCGCGCGCGATACTCGTGAAAACTTCTTCGTGCGTCATCCCCAGAGCCATCTCTGCGCCTTTGCGGTCTTTCAAGCGAAACATATTGTCGCCCATCACGTCCCAGCGACCCGATTCTTTCCAGACTTCGGCGGGGTGAATCGCCGGCAGTAAAAATTCCTGCGCGCCGATGCGATTCATCTCTTCGCGAATGATTTGCATGACTTTCAAGCGCACGCGATGCCCAAGCGGCAGCATGGAATAGACGCCGGCGGTGAGTTGACGAATGTAACCGGCGCGCACCAGCAGACGGTGGCTGACGACTTCGGCATCGGCAGGGTCTTCACGCAGGGTTGGAATAAACAGCTTCGACCATTTCATAAATTAACGAACTCCTAAAAAAAATTTAGCGCAAGCTCTCTATGCCTGCGCCATTGAGCTAAACGGAATTTGAAAAGGTAACAACCGGATTCAGTTGTAGTCAAACCTACTCGTAAAATTGAATTGTCTACAGATAAAGGTTGCAAATTATCCTCAAAAAATGCGCCTTTCCGCAGCGCAGGCTCGCTCGCATCAATCGATACCATATAAAAAACGCAAATCCGACTTACTGGCTTGCGTCTTTCATAATTTGCAAGGTTGAATATGAATGCAATTTTTATAACAACCGCGAAAGGAAACCAATGATTAAAGTCAGCATCCTTTACCCTAACAATGAAGGCTGTAAATTCGATTTGGATTATTACACTAACACCCACATCCCGATGACCGAAGCGCGACTCAGCGCAGCCCTCAGAGGTGTGACCATCGAAAAAGGATTGAGCAGTGGCGCGCCCGGCTCTCAGCCAACTTATATTGCCGCAGGGCATTTGCTCTTCGATTCCGTCGAAGCGTTTCAGGAAGCAATCGCGCCGCACGCGCAGGAACTCATGGCGGACATTCCGAATTACACCAACGTGCAACCCGTCGTGCAGATTAGCGAAATCACCGTTTCGCGTTAAGCCAATCCGGTAGCTTCGCATTCACTTTACGGATGCGTCATGGTTTCGGGTCGCGCGATTTCATCGAACTCTGCGGCGCTCAGCAAGCCGAGTTTTATGCAGGCGTCACGCAAGGTGCTGCCTTCTACATAAGCCGTATGCGCGAGATGCGCCGCGTTGTCGTAACCGATGCGCGGGGCAAGCGCCGTCACCAGCATCAAAGAATTATTGACGTGCGCCGCAATCTGCGCGCGGTTGAGTTCGATGCCGCGAATCATATAATCGACAAATCCATGACAGGCATCATGAATGAGCGTCACCGAATGCAGGAAATTATGAATGATCACCGGCTTGAAGACATTCAATTCAAAATTGCCCTGTGAACCCGCAAAAGCAATCGCCGCATTATTGCCGTGAACCTGTGCAGTAATCATGGTCATCGCTTCGCACTGCGTGGGATTGACTTTGCCCGGCATAATCGAAGACCCCGGCTCATTTTCAGGAATAATCAACTCGCCGAGTCCGCAACGCGGACCAGACGCCAGCCAGCGTATATCATTGGCAATTTTCATCAGCGACACCGCGAGCGTATGAATTGCGCCGTGCGCAAACACCAGTTCATCATGCGCCGAAAGCGCCGCGAATTTGTTCGGATGCGAACGAAACGGCAAGCCTGTCAGTTCGGCAATGCGCGCTGCCGCGCGTTCGGCAAATTCGGGATGAGTGTTGAGTCCTGTGCCAACGGCTGTGCCGCCGATAGCTAAATCATAAAGCCCATCAAGCGACTCTCTGAGCCTTCGGATGTCGCGCGCAAGCAGACTCGCCCAGCCCGACATCTCCTGCCCGACGGTGAGCGGCGTTGCGTCCTGCAAATGCGTGCGACCAATCTTGACGACTCCGGCAAACGCTTTGGCTTTTGCGTCAATCGCGTCGTGAACCAGTTGAATCGCGGGAATCAGATAATTGTGTACGCGCTCTGCCGCGGCGATGTGCATGGCGGTCGGAAAGGTGTCGTTCGATGATTGCGACATATTTACATCATCGTTGGGGTGAATGGGATTTTTTGAACCGCGTATGCCCCCGGCAAGTTCAATGGCGCGATTGGCGATGACTTCATTCAAATTCATGTTGGTCTGGGTGCCGCTGCCGGTTTGCCAGATACTCAAAGGAAACTGGTCGCTCAATTTTCCCGTGATGATTTCATCAGCGGCTTGAATGATGAGGCGAGCTTTTTCCGCTGGCAATTTGCCGAGGTCGAGATTGACCATCGCGGCGGCTTTTTTCAAAATCGCAAATGCGCGAATCAGTTCCGCTGGCATGCGGTCGTGCCCGATGTTGAAATGAATGAGCGAACGCGCGGTTTGCGCGCCCCAGTAAACCGAAGCGGGCACTGCAATCGCACCCATGCTGTCGGTTTCCATGCGTGTTTGAGAGTTTGATAAATTGCTGGACATAACCTTATTTTCTCCTGCTATAAGTTTATAAAAATAGAATACTCAGATAGACAGAGGGTTGTCACGAATCGAGGAAATGAAACAGGTGATGACGCTCGCCTGATCACACAAGATATGGTGGAGTTTCGCTTCGATTAAAAATTCAATAAGAAACAGGTCTGCTTAAAAATCGTTGGCGGCGGCTTTGCGGGCGCGTTTCGCGGCTTTGCGGGAACTGCCGCCACCCCCGCCGAGCTGGGAAAACTGGTCGGTGCCGAAACTGCCAAGCCCTGCAAGCGAGAAGGTGAACGTAAACGCGCTTTCGTTGCGCAGCCCGGCTTTGAAGGTGTTGTAGTTGAATTGAATGCCGCAACAATCGAAGGCATAGCCGAAATAGCTGCGCGAGTTTCTCAGCCTTCCGTTGGAAACTTCCGTGGCGCTCAAAAACTGGTCGGTGAAGTCGTAGCCGATATTCGTGCCCCAGTAAAAGCCTTTGCCTTCGTCGCCATATTGAAAAGTGGTCACCAGTTGATTGCCGGCAAAACTTCCCGGCTCAAAGCGATTGGCATCAAGCGTAATGCGTCGCGATAAAAACCAACTTGATGAAACCGTGAATTTATCTTTGTCATAGCCGCCCGAAATCGTTACGTTGCGAACCACGCCGTCTGTAGAGCCGACATCCATTCGCACGTCCGTGAACAGCACCGATAGCGGTCGATAACGCACCTGAATGTTGGCGGGTGAAAAACTGCGCGCCCGCCCGCCGAAAGTAAACCCGGAAAGCGTATTGATGGGAAAAAATTGATTACGCGCCAGGGGTTTCAACGCCCCGCCGAAGTCGCGGTCAAAAAAATATTTCTGCGCGACTTTGATGGTTAGAAATTCATAAGCCTGTTCGGGCGCATCTTCGTTGGTTGCGGATGCCGCAAGGCGTTCGGTTTCGCTGAGTGTCGCGGTTGACTCGTCAGGTTTGGTTTCCGAAGTTGCCGCTTTGCGATTCGCGTCATTGGTAACCGCGTCTTTATTCGCGTCGATGTCGGTTGCGATGCGCCGGTCGAGTTGATTGGAATTATTCTTCAATTCGCTTGATTCGCCGGTCGCGAGTTTCGGCTTTTTCTCTTTCGTCGCTTTGGCTTCATCGCTTGTTACGTTATCCGTCGGGTTTTCGCCGCTTACCGGTTCACTCTTTTTATTTTTCTTGCGTTTGGTTTCAGGGCGTTCAATTTCCATCGGAAAGGGATTGCCGGGTTGTTGTTGTTTGCGAATTTTTTTATCGCGCCGTAAATCGCTGCTTTCAATCGTAGTGTAAAACCGGTTGACCAAGGCGTATTCAAATTCGTTGGTGTTGGCTACGGCGTCGCGTTCATCGAAACGGATGATTTCATTGAACTCGCTGCCGACGCCTTTGATTAAACGATAAGTGATGTAAGGTTCGATTAAATGTTTGAAACGTCTGGAACCGTCCGCCTTCAAAAAGATTTTCTCAAATGCCGGGGGGCGAATATCGACGGCAAATTCTGCGTAACTGCGCAACAGCGATTGCGGAATAATCGGGTCGAATTGTTCGCGATTATAAAGCGTGATGTTGGGATTGAATTCCGGTAGCAGCGGATTGAGTCGCGGGTCGTCAGGACTGGCGGCAAACAACTCCGGGGTAAATCCCGAACGCAGCGGGTCGAGGCTGCTGGTGTAATAGGTTTCGCGAATCGAGAAACTCGGAGTGACCGCGATGCCTGCAACGGTGGCGAGCGGCACGGTGACTTTCGGTTGAAAATCGAATCGTTGAACGACGGCAGGGGTGACAAAAACCCGGTTGTCATTGACGCTGTGTTCACGTTTCAATGCGCCGATATCGGCATCGAATGCAAAATAGATTGGCAGATTGTCAAAGATGCGGTGTGGATACATGGTCAAATTGATTTCCGGCGCTTGTCGCACTTTGACATCGAAATCAGTGCCGCCAACTGACTCCTGATTCAAACGAAAGATGCGGGTGATTTCATTCGAGGCTAAAAAATTGAAACTGAAATTGCCGGTGTTGTTATTGGCATAAAAGGTCGATTCGCGGCGCGGGTCGATGACTTGGGTGATGTCATCGGAAAATGCCTGGCGGAATTTCAGCGAAGAAACCACAGAGACATTGCCCACGGCAAGCCAACCATGCGGCAGGTATTGAATGGCTTCACCGGAAAACGCCGTGCCGCCCTGATTTTCACCCACAGGTCCAAACAACCGGTCTTTGACGGTGAAGGTGCCAAGCCGCAAATAGGATTTTTCATCGGTCTGCGCGCGAAACTCTGCGCCAAACCCGCTGCCGCGCGAAGTGTAGAGGTCATTGCGAAAGGTGATGTCTGCGGAATTGCCGAGCGTTTGATAGTAAGCATTGCGAATGGTGCGCCCTTTTTGATTGGACGAACCGGTGGTCGGCAGCAAAAAGCCGGATTGGCGTCCGTTGCGTGTGCTTGGTATCCACGCATACGGCAGATAAAAAATCGGCAGGTTTTTTACGCGGAAAATCGCTTTGTTTAAAATCAACCGGTCGCCCTGTTTCAACTCGGCGCGTTTCGCTGCAAAAATCCATTTCGGAATCGCATCTTCGCAAGCTGTCACATCAGCATTGATGAGTTCGTAAATGCCCTCGCCGGTTTTGTGCACCTCTGCGGCAGTGTAATAAATGTACTCGCCGGTTTGTGTGCGGTTGCTGAATCCTGTGGTATCCCAAAACGTCCCGCGTTTGGAAACCAGATTGATTTCGGCGCGTCTGGCGGTGATGCGCTGGTCTTCGCCTTCATCAAAAATGACATTGCCTTCGGCAACCGCATCTTTAGTGGCGTCATTGAAGGTCACGCGGTCGGCTTGCAAACGATAAAGCCCTGCGGTCAGATTGACATAGCCTTCATAGAGATAAATATCGCCGTCTTTGGTCTGTTTATCGGCGGTGACGACGACCACTTCACCGGTAGGAGTTTTCGGCGCTGCGGGTTTTTCTTCGCCGGGTGGTTTATTTTCTGTTTCGGATTTTTGCGATTTTTCCTGTGCCGCCTTGCGTTCCTGTTTTCGGGCTTTCTTATCGGCTTTTTCATCCTGCGGATTTTGTTTGAGGATGTAGATGTATTGCGCGCGGCTGGGGCGAGCGGCAATGAGTAAAATAAAGAGAAGAAAAATTGCTACGATAAGCAATCTTGAATAACGCGCCACAAATAAAAACTCCTCTGAAGTAACGGGCTGGCAGCAGTAAATCCGATGGTAGCACGCCGTTCTTACAGGCGGCAATGTCACTATATCAACAGGGTTTTAGAGAAGTCTTTTCCTTGCATTCTTGATACGTCGAGCATAGGATTTGCGGGTCGCTTCTCAAACTGAAATGAAACCTAAACAGGTAGATTGAAAACCTCCCGATGCTTTACCTGAAAATCAAGAGTTGAATAGGAGTACCCTGGCTATGAACATTAAACAAACCTTTGCCCTCTTTCTGGTTATCACGCTCATGGCTTCATCAAGCTTGGCATTTGCTGATGCCTTGAAATTACATCCGAACGGCTTCGGTGAAAAATCGAAAGCTTCGTGGAAAGCCAAACAAGGTTTGCCCGATAATTGCGGCAATGGCAAACAGGCATTGTTATTTGAAAAGAACACCACGACTGCGACTTTTGCCGCCGGTGTGGCAGTCGTCAATGGACTCGAAGGCAAGGCGGTTGCGGATTTAACCGGACTTTCGTGGGAAAGTCGAGATGATGGGCATTGCAGTGGCGGCGCGCCGCGCTGGGATTTATTTATTAAAGGCGCAAGCGGAACCTCTTATACGGTGTTTTTAGGATGCGCCGGAGCCTCGCATAGCGCCGGAAGCGCCGCGGGATGGACTTTAGACGCCTATTCCTCGGCGGATATTTTGAACCTTGTGGTTGCCGCCGGCGGAGCCGATGCCGTAAACGGAACCATCAGCGGATTGATTATTGTTTTCGACGAAGGCATTGATACCGGTGTAGGCTTTGTTTACCTCGATAACATCAGCGTCGAAGTCAACGGAGAGCCGACCACCTTCACCTCAGCCTGCGATAACGGGCAGTAGTATTGATAAAGAAAAAGTTGGCCTGTAAACGGTAAGTTGCAGACCAACTTTTAAATTCCTACCGAACAACTCTTCTAAAGTTGCAGGGATTTGATTTCGAGATACTCTTCAAATCCGTATTTGCCCATTTCGCGTCCGTGCCCCGATTGTTTGAAGCCGCCGAAGGGAGCCAGCGGATTGAACTTGCCACCGTTGATGTCAATTTGTCCTGCGCGAATGCGCCGCGCCAGACGTTTGGCGCGTTCGACGTCGCCTGACCATACGCCGCCCGCGAGTCCGTAAATCGTATCGTTAGCAATACGCACCGCGTCATCTTCATCTTTGTAAGCAATGATGGAAAGCACCGGTCCGAAAATCTCTTCCTGCGCGATGGTCATATCATTGCTCACATTGGCAAAGACCGTCGGCTTGACGAAAAAGCCTTTGTCCAAGCCTTCGGGTTGCTGTGCGCCGCCGGTCACCAGAGTCGCGCCTTCATCAATGCCTTTTTGAATAAAGCCGCGAACACGCTCCTGTTGGGTTTTGGAAACCAAAGGTCCGAGTTTCGCTTCGCCTGTGCGCGGGTCGCCGACCGTGAATTTTTCGGCGGTCGCTTTGGCGATTTGCACGGCTTCATCATAACGCGATTCGGGAACCAGCAGGCGCGTGTGCGCCGAACAGGTTTGCCCCGAATTGAAATAGCAATTGCCGACGCTTGATGAGACGGCGCGTTGCAAATCCGCATCGTCCAAAACAATGCTCGCCGACTTGCCACCAAGTTCGAGTGCTACGCGCTTGACATTTTGCGCGGCGACTTCGCTCACACGCTTGCCTGCGCGAGTCGAACCGGTGAACGACACCATATCAATATCCGGGTGCGCGGCGATGGCTTCGCCGACAACCGTACCGTAACCGGTGACCAGGTTGAACACCCCTGCCGGGAGTCCCGCATCGTGCAACACTTCGGCGAAAACGAATGCTGTGAGCGGCGCAACTTCACTGGGCTTCAAAACCACCGTGCAACCGGCGGCAATTGCGGGCGCAACTTTGCAGACCACCTGATGCAGCGGATAATTCCAGGGCGTGATGCAACCGATGACGCCGACGGGTTCTTTGACGATGAGCGAATTGTTGACCTGTTCTTCAAACTGATATTCGCCGAGAAGTTTTGCATAAGACCCCATGACCATCGCCGGCATTCCGGCTTGTACGGCGGTCGCCATCTGCAAAGGCATACCGACTTCATTGGCGATGAGATTGCCAAGTTCATTGACTCTGGCTTTCAAGCCTTCGCTGATGCGGGCGATGATGGCGGCGCGTTCTTCGGCTGGAGTCGCAGCCCAGGTGGCGAAGGCGGCGCGGGCAGCGGCGACGGCGCGGTTGACATCTTCAACGGCGCATTCGGGAATGCGTCCCATTACTTCTTCGGTTGTCGAATTGATGACATCAATCATATTTTTGCCAACGGGAGCGACCCATTCGCCATTGATGTAAATTTTGTCATGGATAATCACATCTTGCGGTTTGGAAGCAGTCATAAAATATTCTCCTTAGAATTTTGAATAAGAGCAGTTTTGAGTATTCATAGCGGCGGCTTTCGTTGTCAAGAAAACATCAATGGGGTTTGATTTAAGATAAATTAAGGGTTGGGTTTCGCGCTCCAGATGAAATCCGAAGTATATTTGAGCATAATTGGGTCTGCCGTTAGAAGGGTGAGCGATTCAATTTTGGTTTGAGCAATAATTAATCGGTCAAACGGGTCTTTGTGAATCAGCGGCAAGGAATAAACGGCGAGAACATGATGAAATTCTATTGGAAAACCAATTATACCCGCGCTAAGTAGTTTTTTGGGGAGATAAATATCCGGCGGTTCAGGCAGAGCTATTTTACCAAGCCCATACTTTATTGAGATTTCCCAAGCGCGCGCTGCTGACAGGTATAATTCATTGTTCGTATCCGTCAGCGCATCTTTTCCATCATTGCCAAGTTTATGAGGTTCCAGAAAAAACCACAGAAAACTTTGAGTATCTATCAATATTTTCACTCGCCGCGTCCCTCGAAGTAGGCTTGTATATCATCAGGCAGTGGCGCATCAAAATCGTCAGCCACCCAGCCTTTGCCAGCGTCTTCGCCGAGTTTTCGGCGCGGGCGTTGTTGGGTTGTGACAAGTTTGGCGATGGCTTTGCCGCCTTCACAAATAATTACATCTTCGCCCATACTGACACGCTGCAAGAGTCCTGATAATTGCGCTTTGGCTTCTTCTATGGTGACTTCAATCATGGCAAAACGGTAAAACAACCCTTGTACGAAGTCAATTTCTTATTTTTTCCAACGCGCTCGCTATAATTCCTTTCAGAGTGATTTATGTTTTTGTTGACCCAACCGACTAAAAAACAGGTGCGCGAATTTCTTGATGCGCAAGCCTCGTCCGGGTTCTCTTATGCGGAAGTCGGCGCGTCCAGACACGGCTCACCCATTGGCTACAACAGCGATCATAATCGCATTCAACTCGGCACCGGCGCAGACGCCTTCGCGCTTGCCGTTCAGGCGATCCAACGCTGGCAGATGTTCAATACGGGTTGGGTTAAACTCTATTTCAGCGATGCGCCGATAGCGGTTGGCGCCTGCGTTGCGCCGCTCGCCAGTCATTTGGGATTTTATTCCTTAAACGCCTGCCGCATCGTTTATGTCATTGATGAAAATGATAACGACGTGAACGTAAAAAAATACGGCTTTGCTTATGGCACACTCACGGAACACGTTGAACAGGGCGAAGAGCGTTTTTCAGTTGAATGGCATCACGCCGATAATTCGGTCTGGTATGACCTGTTTGCCTTTTCAAAACCCCGTCATCCATTTGCGCGACTCGCCTATCCTGTGAGTCGCCAATTGCAAAAACGTTTTGCTGCGGATTCCCAACAGGCGATGCTTCGCGCCGTCAAATTTGAGGAGTTGTGAATTTGAACTGCGCAAAAAAATAACCCCTTGCCGGGAAGTTCACGACAAGGGGTTGGAAACTTGAAGGACTCTCCCAATCCTTCAAGGATGAAAAGGGCTAGCGATACAACATCGAATGTTCAAATCAAAACAAGGGACAAAATTTTCAAGCCTTGGCTTTGAAAAAAGCCAGCAGGTTGCAGGCACTGCCAACCTGCTGGGATTAGGCGTTATGGTGATTACACATTCTTAAACTGGTTAACCTTCCCCGGCTTGAGTTTGGTTTCTTCACGTTTCATAAGCGTGACGCAATAGATGCAAGCGGCTTCAAAATTGTGACCTTCGGTGCAGGCTGTCGTCCTCACAATTTGTACCTTCTGCAAAACTCGCTTCTGCGATAGAGGGCGCGCGGCAGGACCGCTCGTCAACCGCGCGCCTGAAATTCAAGACGCGCCATATGCAGGCATGCGGGAAGCGCGTCTTGCTTTCTGTGCGACTTCTCCTGAATCACACAGTCAGCGTCACATAAGTCACAACGGCAACCTCTGTGCCATGAAAAAAGCCTGATTTTACAGGCTTTTTTGCGGGGTTTTAACCTTCTTCATAAAACCACTGAGACAATATGTCACAGTGGCGTGACAAGCTTGAGCAACATCACATCGCCGCCTGCGAATCCTTCTCAGAGCTGCTGGCTCGACTTCCGGGCATTTTTCAATCGACAGGTTGAATGAGGCGTTGGAAATCAGCGCGGCTCGCAAAACCGTTTGTTGAACCGGCGGTTTATGAGCGCGTCGTTGGGAATTACCGGCTTGAACCACGCTCTCAACCGAAATCCATCGCAAGCAGTTCTGATGATTGAATGGGGAAAATGCCCGGAGAAAAAATAATGAGCGATGAAACGAGCGAGCCAGAGGGGAGCGGCATTGTAGGGGTCGTTTCATCGCCCACACTGAAAAGAGCGATACCCTTAACTCGAACTCAATTCTTTGTTGATGCGTTTGAGCATTTCACGCTCTTCTTTACAAATCCGACTGCTGGATTTGATAAACCCGACAATCGTCCCTGAAGCCTCGGCAACGCGCGTGCAATTCGATACCAGTTCGCGTTCGTTCAGGTTGCGAACTTCGGGCGGCAATCTTTTCACCTGCTCGACAAATAATCGTAAAGATGATTCCAGAAATTGCTCCGCCGGACGTTCCTCCAACCAGACACATAGCAGGTCATACGCCAGCGTCTCTTGATCAATGCCGCGCGACCTGGCAATTGCCAGAATTAAATCGCGCTCGGTTTTCGATACGCGCCCTTCCGCCCATGCTATGCGCACCAGTGGCGTCAGCGGCAACAGCGCAACCGTGTCGCGTGTGTAACCTAAGGCTTGCAACAAACGGAGCGATTCCGTATCGCGAATGCCCGCAAGCTGCGCCAGTTCCTGCAACTCCTGCTCTCTTTGAATTTTCTCTCTCATCGCTTCTATTAATGCGTTGCTATGTTTTTGAAATGGATAATCCAGCGGTTTTCGCGATTCGCCAATTATTGCTTCTCTGATCTGCATACTTTAGATTTCCCCGTAATCCGCGCTGACCGCCTATAAAATAAAGTTAAGCGACCTTGCTGGTTTGCACCTGAAACTGCGCCTGTTCGGGCAGGGCATAACGCAAAAGTGCGCCGACGCCGCCCAGTTGCATGAGTACATCGCTGTGGGTGACGACTTCGATATGACAGCCCTGTTGTTCGGCAAATCGCACCATCGCTTCTTTTAAATTGGCAGAGAAAAATTGTTGCGCGTTGAATTCCGATTGATAGATGGATTCCGGTTCATAATCTTTAGCCAACACCAGCACATCAACCTGACCGCGTTCAAGCGCCCGCAAAGTGTCAAGCGTGCCTTGAACCGCAAGCCTGGTAGTCTGAATTTCACGGCGCAAATGTTCGACGACCGCCAGCGATTCGCGCTCTTCCTGTTCAACAAAAGTTGCTAAGGTTGCCGCCACCACATCCGAAATTCGGTCATTGCCGGATGCGGGAATCGTATCGACGAGTTTCATCGCCAGATGCTTGGGCAAGGCGTTTTTAATCTGTGAGGTCATTCGCGGGTTGCCCGCCAGAATCAAATGCGTGTGTTTGCCCGCAATCATCAAGCGGTCGAGCATTTCAATCTTCTCTTTGATGAATTGATAACGCCGGTCGCGCAGGTGATTTTGATAATGCTCTTTGGTCCATTCGCGCCCGACCCGTTTGCGAAGTTCCGGGCGTTCTTTCCACAAAGTTTCCGTGACTTCGCCGAGATTGACTTCCAGGATGCGGGCGCTCTCTTCGGTTGAAAGCAAAACGACGAACCGCGCATAGGTGTCTTTCAGTTCGACCAGATGAAAAATATTCGGCGTCGAATCTACGCTCAACCAGTTGGGTAGCGGCACGCGGAACCGTAGCGGTAAGAAAAATTTGCGCGTGCCGCCTCGGGAAAAGATGGCTGCGCCCTGAGCTTCGGTAAACGATGCGCTGCCAAGATAATCTTCCAGACGGTTCAAGGCTTCATTGAAGCTTTGCCACTCGGATGCCGATAAACTTTTCTTCAAGATGCGCACCCGCTCATCAAAAGCCGCGCGAAACCCCGCTTGGTCGGATTCCAGATTGAGATAACAACTGATGACCGGGGCTTCGGTTTCATCCAGAGTTGCCAGCGTTCGTATGTGCGTTTGTAATTCTTTGAGTTCCATTATTCGTCTTTTCCGGTTTTCAACGATGATGAAAAAATTATTCAACTTGCGCTTGCCTGAAAAGCGCCGCAAACATCTGCCGGGCGCTTTGTTGTTGCCTGGCACGGCGCTGTTTTGCCCACTGCCCGACAACCTCAACGGCATTTTTCACCGCGCGCTTTTCCTGTACAGGCTTTTTAACGGCGAGTTTGGTGTCAGCTTGAACGACGTGCTGGCGTTTGATTAACCGTATGGACTTCATATCATCCTCTTCACTTAATTAATGAGTTCGCTATCGTCACGCTTGAGATTAGGCAACCGATGTGCCGTAAGCAGGTTGAAAAACGCTCGATTTTTGGGCAGTTCTCGCGAGTTTATAACTGCGGCATGAAGACGATGAGGCAGAATGTCTCACTCTGATTGATTGAATGAGACAAAGTTAGACAAACAAAATAGAGCAAGGTTGGATGAATAAAGGTGAATGGACTAATTCCATATTCACAATTCAAAGTTCGGGTCTTGCGCGCGGTATTCATCGAGTTTGCGATGCAGGGTGCGACGGTCGAAGCCGAGCAGTTCTGCGGCGCGCGATTTATTGCCGCCGGTGAGTCGCAAAGTTTCCAGGATGTATTCGCGTTCCAGTTCATACATGGTCAATCGTTTTTCTTTCGCCTGGGTTAATAGTTGCGCCGTGTGTCCGCTGCTTCTGATGCGTTCGGGTAAATCTGCCGGCGTAAGCGTTGTGCCTTCGGCTAAGGCAACGGCGCGCTCAAGCGCATTTTCCAGTTCACGCGCATTGCCGCGCCATTCATAAGCGGTGAGCACCGCGAGGGCTTCCGGTGAAACATTCACTGGGGTCGCGTGATTGACCATAGCAATTTTATTAAGGAAGTGTTCAACCAATAACGGTATATCGAAGGGGCGTTCTCTGAGCGGCGGAATGTGCAGATGAATGACATTCAACCGCCAGTATAAATCTTCGCGAAAGCGATTTTCCTCAACCTCTTTTTCAAGGTCGCGATTGGTTGCGGCAATTACTCGCACATTGATTTCGCGTTCACGGTCTGCGCCAACGCGCCGTGCCGTGCCTTCCTGCAGGACGCGCAACAGTTTGGGTTGCACAGCGAGCGGCAATTCGCCGATTTCGTCAAGAAACAAAGTGCCGCCCTCGGCGCTTTCAAACAGCCCTGCGCGGGCTTGTTTAGCGCCGGTAAAAGCCCCGCCGGTGTGTCCGAACAGTTCGGCTTCGATTAAATCCGTAGGAATCGCCGCGCAGTTGACCGGCACGAATGCGCCTTTGCGTTCAGACATTTCGTGAATGGAACGCGCCACGAGTTCTTTGCCGGTTCCCGATTCGCCGGTGATGAGCACAGTGCTTGCACTGCGCGCGGCGCGCGGCATCAATTTGAAAAGTTCCTGCATCGGGCGTGAAGCGCCGATGATGCGCTGCGGGGCGGCAGGGATTTCGCGCCTCAGTTTTGCCTGGGCGCGTTGGGCGGCGGTTTGTTCGAGCGCCTGTTCAACGGTTTTCAATAAGTCATCGGTGTCAAACGGTTTGGTGAGATATTGAAAGGCACCGGCTTTGACGAGTTCAACCGCCTGTTCGACCGAGCCGAATGCCGTAATGATGATGACCGCAATTTCGCTGCGTTTTTCGCGCGCTGCGGCAAGCAAATCGCTTCCCGACAAGCCCGGCATATTGACATCGGTGATGAGCAAATCGATGGTTTCCGATTGGCGTTCGAGATGCACGAGCGCCGCGCGCCCATCCATCGCGGCAATCGTTTCAAACCCGCAGTCTTCGAGCACGTCCTGCAACAAATCGCGTAAATCGGCGTCGTCTTCGGCTATCAATATTCTTGGGTTCATAATGGTCTTTCAATTTTGCGGCAGATAAATCGTAAAGGTTGCGCCGCCTTCGCTGTTATTTCCGGCTTCTATCCAGCCGCCATGCTCTTCGACAATGCGGCTCGAAACGGCAAGCCCCAGTCCCGTGCCGCTGCCCACTTCCTTCGTGGTAAAGAACGGGTCGAAGATGCGCAATAAATGTTCATTTGCAATTCCGCTGCCATTATCGGATATGCGAATCGAAGCGAACCGCTCGCCATCTTTGATGCCCGCATCAGCCGTATAACGAATGCATAAAAACCCGCCTCCGGGCATTGCCTGTATGCCGTTTAGCGCGATGTTGAGCAACACCTGATTGAGTAAATCGGCATCGGCTTTAACCGCCACGCCATTTTCGGATTCGAGTTTGATTCTAACCCCGGCGCGCGCCGCCTGGGTTTCCAACGCTTCAACAACCGTAGCAATCGCCTGTTGCAAATCGATTTTTTTGAGATTGAGATTATAAGGTCTTGCCAGATTCAACAGGTTACGAATGATGCGCGAAATGCGGTCAACCTGAGCGCGAATGATGGCAAGGTTGCGCTGGCGTTTTTCAACCGGGGCATCGAGACTTTCCTGCAACTGTTTGGCGCGTCCGTCAATCACCTGCAATGGCGCGCCGATTTCGTGTGCCACCCCCGCAGCCAGTCGCCCGACGGTTGCGAGGCGTTCACTGTGGCGCAATTTTCGTTCAAGCTGCAACCGCTCTTCGGCTTCGGTTGCAATTCGCGCGCGTTGCTCGGCAAGTTGGTCAGCCATGCGATTGAATTCGCTGGCGAGAATTTTGAGTTCGCTTCCGCCTCTGTGGACTTTAACGCGATGGCTTAAATCACCGCTGCCGAAGGCAACCGCGCCGCCGAGCAACTCTTTAATCGGATTTGCCAGACTGAAGCGCGTCACGGCAAGCACCACCAGAAACATTGCCAGACAAATTAACGCGCCCAACAGCACGGTGTCCCGGCGGGTTTGCGCGATATGCCGGTTGACGAAGGAAATCGGTTGCGCCACCTCAAGCGCGCCGATGCGTTTTTCATTTACCTGCAAGGGGGCGATGATCGAAAAAACCGTCTGATTGTTGATTTGTCTGACGGTTTCAAAAGCCTTTCCGGTGGCAATCGCCTGTTGCGCTTCGAGCGGGTCTTTGACCTGTTCGGAGTTGATGCTGTTGGAAACCATAGAGATTTCGCCTTGGTCATCGAAGAGAATCACGCAATAAATTTTTTCAATCGAACCCAGCCGGTTGATGAAACGTTGGGCATCAAGCGAACCCCCCGACAGGTAATCCTCTTCAAGCGCCATCTGCAAAGTGATGGCATGAACGCGAATTTCATCACGGGCGGCGTCTTCGAGCAAGCGGGCGCTGTTTTGCGATGTCAGATAGGTCGCGATGACCATGACGGCACTTACGGTCAAGGTTAATAGCAAAATCAAACGCGTACTGGTTCTCATAAAAGTTCCTGAATGTTAAATGGATTCACCATAAAAGATATTGCGTTGAGGGGGTAACAGCAACCGGCTTGCCAGAATTATTTGGTCTTAAAATTTGCAACCGGCTTTTGCAACTTTTTCTCAGGCGCGGCGTTTTCTGAGTTAAATATTCGCGGGTCGCAGATTTTATGCTACATTTTAAGAGCGCCCGTTGATGAAGCGGAAAAAAAGGAGCGGAGAACCAACTTAGTGATAACCACCGCAGGCAAAGTACAGCAACTGCAATCTTCAATTGAAAGTGTCATTCACGGCAAATCCGATGTCGTCGAACTTGCATTGGTCGCGCTGCTTGGCGGCGGGCACCTGTTGATAGAAGACGTTCCCGGAGTCGGTAAAACGACACTTGCGCAAGCGTTGGCTCGCAGTTTCGACTGCTCGTTTCAACGCATTCAATTCACCTCCGATTTATTGCCTTCTGATATTGTCGGACTTGAAGTTTACAATCAACGCAACGGGGCGTTCGATTTTAAATCGGGACCGATTTTTGCCAATGTTATTCTTGCCGACGAAATCAATCGCACGACGCCGAAAACCCAATCCGCATTGCTTGAAGCGATGGCAGAAGGTCACGTCACGGTTGAGCAGAATACTTACCCGTTGCCGAAACCGTTTATGGTGCTGGCGACGCAAAACCCTGTCGAACATCATGGCACTTACCCATTGCCCGAATCGCAACTCGACCGCTTCATGATGCGCGTGCGGATGGGTTACCCCGATGCCGAAGATGAAAAAAGCATCCTGCGTCAACAAACCCTCAATTCACCGGTTGAACATCTGCGCCCGGTGATGAGCGGCGATGATGTGCTGGCATTGCAACGCGAAGTGCTGGAAGTCGCCGTCGATGAATCATTGCTCGATTATTTAATCAACATCGTGCGCGCCACGCGAGAAACCGATATTTTGAATCTCGGCGTCAGCCCGCGCGGCAGCCTCGCACTGCATCGCGCGGCGCAGGCGCTTGCCTACATCGAAGGCAGGGATTTTGTTATCCCGGATGACATCAAACGTCTGGTGGTTCCGGTGTTCGCGCATCGCATCATCGTCAATTCGCGTTACTCGACAGGGATGCGTCGTTCAGACGAAGCGGAAACCGCCCTCAAAGAAATTCTCCGCAACATCAATGTGCCGCTGTGAGGTTGTATGAATCGGCAGGCGATTCGTGATTTCTTCATCACCGTCTTTTTTCTCGGTCTTTCATTTATCATTGCGCTGCTCAGCGCAATTTTAGCTGAACAGTTACAGCCGCGACCGGCAGCCATTGCTGCGGCAATTTCATTGTTGCTGGCGACGGTCGGCGCGATTTACATCATTCCGAGGCTCGCGCGTAATATTCGCCTGGAAATGTTGCGCTTTGCCGTGCGCACCTCGGTTACGGTTGAAGGGGTTCTGTTTTTTGTCTTTTTGACAGTTATCGGGTTTGCCGCCTGGAATACCGCAAACAATTTGTTGTATCTGGTGCTCTCGGCGATGATTGCCTTTTTAATCGCAGCAAATTTAATCGGCAGAGTGACGCTTTCGGATGTTTCGGTGCAACTGCGATTTCCTGACCATATTTATGCGGGCGAACCGGCAAATCTGAATATCAATGTCACCAATCACAAACGCTTTTTGCCAAGTTATAGTTTTGTCGTCGAAGCGTTATCGGATAAAGATGATGATTATGTGAAAGCCAAACGCGAGATTGAAAAAAAAGAGGCGGTGAAATCCGCAAGTAAAAATTCCGAAGATGACGATGAAGATGAAACGACGAAAAACGGACTCGGCAAACTCGCCTATTTCTTATTGATTCCGGCGCGTTCAACGGCGCGGCAACGCATTCAACACACTTTCGCAAGACGCGGGCGTTATCAAATCACCGGCTTTCGTATCGCTTCAAAATTTCCGGCGGGCTTTTTTAAAAAGTGGCGACGCATTGATGCAACCGGCGAAATCATCGTTTATCCAAATCCGCAATCCATCGATGACACTTATCACACATTGCCTATCTTAGCAGGGCAAATTCAAAGTCAAATCAGAGGCTATGGCGATGAACTCTACACCATTCGCCGTTATCTGCCATCCGACCAGATGCGCCATATCGATTGGAAGGCGACGGCGAAAGCCTCGGAAATGATGGTGCGCGAATACACCCGCGAAGACGAACGCCGGTTGACCATCGTTTTTGATACGGTGCGCCGTGTGCCGCGAAAAAAAGCGGAGAAAAAAGCCGCCGCCGAAAAAAATAATTCGCCGGAAAATTCCATCGAGCAATCGGCGAACCAAGGCTTTGAAGAGAAATTTGAAAAGGCGATTATTCAG
Source organism: Acidobacteriota bacterium (assembly GCA_040754075.1). Taxonomy (NCBI): domain Bacteria; kingdom Pseudomonadati; phylum Acidobacteriota; species Acidobacteriota bacterium. Next base: position 11,347 of record JBFMDH010000036.1, on the reverse strand, counting down.
GCGGCATCGCTGGCGAATCATTTCATCTTTGAACAATCGGAAGTTGAATTGATTACCACCGATGAAAAACTGAACGTGCGCTCAGGCTCAGGTCACGACCACCTTTATAATATTTTGCGGTCGCTGGCAATGTTGGAGCCAATCAATTTATTAAAAGTTGACGGTGAAGAAACTCAGGAGAAGCCTGTGAAACGCGGATTTTTCAGCCGCTGGTTTGGTGCCGATGATGATAAAGCTGAGGAAACGCCAAAGACCGATGCGCGACCGCTTGAGGCTTGGAAATCATTTGACACCGTACCGGTGCTTGCCAACGAACGCCGATACAAAGTGTTAATCACCTCGGCTCCCAAGGGCACGATTCCGGCAAATGTCTGGCGTCGCGCCCACGTGGTATTTATGGAAGACCTTTAATTAGGTCACAGGTATCAGGTTTCAGGTGTTAGGGAATCAATCTTATATCTAACACCTGAAACCTGATACCTAACACCTGCTGTTATGAAGTTCGATACCTATTTCCGAATAACTTCATATGCCTTTATCGGTTCGGCGTTTATGGCGTTGGCATTGACCGGCGAAGTGGATGCGGTGTCGGTGTTGCTCTATATCCTGGCTTTTTTTGCGGCTTTTTATCTCGACACCAAAGGCGTCAGGAAGTGGCGACCGCGCGAATGGGCTTGGCGCTTGCTCACGGGATTGTACATTCCGTTTATGCTGGTGGATTCGGTAATGATTACCAATCGCATATTGGCGCTGGTGCATCTCTCGCTTTTCGCTTCGGCAGTAAAACTCTTTCAGGACAAGGTTGACCGCGACTGGGTGTTTCTTTACCTCATCGCCTTTTTTCAGGTTCTCCTGGCATCAGGTTTAACCTTCAATGCGACATTCATCGCGTCGTTGATTGCTTTTGTGTTTTTCTTTATTTCAACGCTCGCGGCTTTCGAGATACGCCGCACCCGCCGCAGCATTGAAAAAGGTAAAGATGAATCGATCACCCGTTTAAAACCGAAACCGCTGAAGGCGTCAGGCAAAGAAGCCGGAGCGATTTACAAAAGCCCGCGAACCGGACGGGTGCGGTATCTGATGAGCGCGTCAATCCTGCAAATCGTTATCGTTTCGGCATTGGCATTTCCCCTGTTTTTTATGATTCCGCGATTTAACAGCGCCAATCTCGCAGGCAATGTTGGCGAAGGCGAAACGCTCACGGGTTTTTCCAATACCGTCGAACTCGGTAAAATCGCCGAGATTAAACAAAGCCCGCGAGTGGTGATGCGGGTGACTTTAAATAAACCACCCGTCAGATTCCTGCGCTGGCGCGGTGTGGCGCTGGAACATTACAACGGCAAATCCTGGTCGGTTGTGAAAATGGACAACCGTTACAGCGGTAGATTTCAAAATCAGGATAGTAATAACGAAGATAGGGATAGTGATACCAGTTTTGAACGCGCACATTTTTTCGATTATCCGCTTTATGAACAGCCAACCAAAGATGACATTTTAGAACAGCAAATCCGTTTGGAGCCGCTGGCGACCACGACGCTGTTTGCCGCCCGCACCCCGCGAACCTTGCGAGGACGGGTCTCAATGGTTTTGCAGGATAAATATTCGGGTGCCTTATCGAGCACAGGAATTCGCGGGCGGTTTGCCTATTCAGTAGCATCAAATGTCAGCGCACCTGGCGAAGATGAACTGCGCGTTGATAATTCCACAGACTATGCAGATGAAATCGCACGCATTTACCTGCAAAAACCCGAAGGCTTCGACCCGCGAATCAGAAAAAAGAGCCTCGAAATTATTCAACAAGCCAATGCCAGAACCAACTACGACAAAGCCCTGGCAATTCAAAATTATTTAAAGACCGACTTACGCTATACGCTCAATTTAAAAATGAGCAGCGCCGACCCGCTTGCCGAATTTTTATTCGAGACCAAAGAAGGCCATTGCGAATATTTCGCGACAGCAATGGTGATGATGATGCGGTCAATTGGCATCCCTGCGCGCATCGTCAACGGCTTTCAGATGGGTGAATATAATTCGCTCAACGGGTCATACACCGTGCGCGAAAGCGATGCCCATTCCTGGGTTGAAGTGTTTTTTCTGCATAATGAAAACGCCGCCAGTATCGCGCAAACCCCGGCATCGCCCAATGTGACAAGCAAAGAGGTGGAAACCCACGGCAAAGGCATCTGGGTTGAATTCGACCCGACCCCATCGGCGGGCATCAACGATTATTCGCAAGGTGGGTTGAGAGCCTCGCTTAGAAAATACATGGATGCGATGGAAGTGTTCTGGCTTGATTATGTGGTTACGTTAGACCGCGATGAACAAGCCTCGTTGATGGTCGAAATTCAACAGCGCATTCTGCAAATTAAAAACACTTTCCTTGATTATTACAAATCGGTTAAAAACTGGTTCAAAAAAATCATTCAAAGCGTAGCGGGCGCGCCGCAAATGAATATGGTCGCGTGGGTAAAACTGGGTGGGGCGCTGGTGATTTTATTATTGCTGATAGCCGCGATTTTACTGACGCTCGCCTATGCTAAACGCAAACGCCAGATGCCGACCGGTTATAACCCTTGGTGGTATCGCTGGTTTATCGCGCCGGTTTTGCGCCGAATGCGTTTCAGAAAGCGCGACCATCGCGCTTCGGTGGTGTTGTTTTACGAGCAAATGTTAGCCGTGGCTGCGAGAGCCGGTCTGGTTAAAACCCCTGACCAGACGCCTCTGGAATTTGCTACGGCATCGGGCTATCCGCAAATTGGAGAGATTACCGCGCTCTATAATCGCGTGCGTTTTGGCAATACTCAACTTGCCGAAACGGAAGTTCGCAAAATCGCGACCTTGCTTGCCGATTTAAAACAGGCGATTCATCACCGATAAAAATTTCCGAACTCGAAACCGGCTATGGTAGCCGGTTTTAACTGACCTGCTTTGACAAGACGTGAGTCGGTAACATAGCATACCTCGCACGACTGGAGAAGTTAAGGTTATGAAGATTTACGATGTCACAGTCCCCATTTCCAAAGAACTGATAGTTTATCCGGGCGACCCTCCTATAAAAATCAAACGCGCCAAAACTCTGGGCAAAAACGACGCGGAATATAATTTGACGACATTTTCTTTCGGGGCTCACACTGGCACTCACATTGATGCGCCGTTTCATCTTTTTGCAGACGGAGCTAAGGCAGACGAACTGCCGCTTGAAATGTTAATCGGTCCGGCGCGCGTTGTGGAAATTACTTCACCGCGCATTGATGAGGAGGCATTGCAGGAATTTGATTTAATGGCAGATGTCAGACTTTTATTCAAAACCCGTAATTCCTACCTTTGGGGAAAAAATGAATTCGTTCAAGAGTATGTTTATATCACCCTTGATGCCGCCAGGTATTTAATTAAAGAAGGTGTCAAACTGATCGGCATTGATTATCTATCGATTGAAAAATTCGGCAGTAATGATTTGCCGGTTCATAAAGAATTTTTGAGCGCCGGAACCATTATCGTCGAAGGCTTGAATCTGCGCGATATTGAGCCGGGTGATTATGAAATGATTTGTTTGCCTTTGAAGGTTACGGAAAGCGATGGCGCGCCTGCCCGCGTCATCTTACGGCAGAGTTAATCGCCAATGACAGATGCGGAATTTATCAACCTGGTAGATAAAAATCGAATCATCGCTTTTTTGCGTGCCGATTCCGCTAACACCGCTTTGCGTGCTGCCGAAGCCGCAATTATAGGCGGCATCAAAATTATCGAAGTGTCGCTGGAAACGCCCGGCGAATTTCGCGTCATTGCAGAACTCGGTCGTCGGTTCGGAGACCGCGCTTGTATCGGCGCGGGCGCGGTAATCCATGAAGAACAGATTGACCGCGCCGTGAAAAGCGGCGCTGAATTTATCAGTTTACCGTTTACCAATAATCAATTGATTGATGCCTGTCGCAGACGTCGGGTGTTTCCTTTGATTGGCGCGCTCACCCCCACAGAAATATTTAACGCCTGGCTTGCAGGCGCTTCGTTGATTACGGTTTTTCCCGTCTCACAGGTCGGCGGCGCTCAGTATATTGCGGCGCTCACTTCACGAATGAATGGCATTCGATTGCTGGCATCAGGCAATGTCGCCCCCGAAGATGTTGCCGATTATTTTTCGGCGGGCGCATTTGCCATCAGCGTCGGCAAACGCCTGTTCACCAAAGGCGATCTACAGAATCAAAATTATGTCGCCATCGCCGAACGCGCCCGCGGATACCGGTTGCAGGCGGGCGTCAGCTTATAATTTTTCGCCTCAAATCCTCTTTATATTCTGGTTTGTCATTCACCTTTAGCGTCTCTCTGCACACCAAATGGGTTACTTTTAAACAGCCAATTTTTTCTGCAATCTTTAAAAACTTCGATTTTTCGGGCATTTTTGCCAATTTACTCACTGGCACGCGCTTTGCCGAACTAAAAGAGGCGAAAGCAAAGTTCAAACAATCGGAGGACAAAACGATGATGAAAAAGTTAAGCATTGCAATGTTAAGTCTGGTCATAATGTTTGGTGCGGTGAATGCCGTGAACGCTCAGAATTTTGGTGGCAGCATGTCAACCAAAGATAAGGTGAAATGGATTGGTGGTGCGGCTGCCGCAGGCGCGGTCATCGGCGGATTGCTGAACGGCAAAAAGGGCGCGGTTATTGGCGCAGCGGTTGGCGCAGGCGCAGGCGCAGGCACCGTTTACATCAAAGGCAAACGCGAAGAAGAGCGTTATGGTCGATATTATGACCGCCGTTATCGCGACAATGACCGTTATGAAAACGGTCGCTACAGAAATTACAGCCGCTTTGATAATAATCGCAGAGGCTGCCGCTAATCGGCTATCGCTTCTCGAAAGCCACCTCTGATAAGCTAAAGCCATGAAAACGGTGGCGAATAGAAATAAAATTTGGGTTGTGCCGCTAACAGCATTTACTTTGTTGTTAGCGGTTTTATTTTTTGCGGAAACGCTTACCGCTCGCCCACAAGCTAAACTGGAGAAGCGAAAAATTGTCGCAATCGCCAAGCTCACGGGCACGCGCGAAGGTTTTCAAGTTGTTACCTGGCAAACCGCTCATCCCCCTTCGCAAACCCTGCCCTATGCCCAGGCGCATCTGGCGATTGAAACCCTGGGGAAAAAATCACAGGTGGTGTGGCAGACCGATGGCGGCGACGCGCAGTACCTGGTTGACAGTATAAAGATTGTTGATTTGGATAAAGACGGGATGCCGGAAATTCTGAGCCTCTGGTGGGTGGGTGTTTCGGCGGGCGCAAAACTTAGAATCGTTCATTGGGACGCCGATAAAAAGGTTTTTGACGAAATTGCTTCTGAAATAGAAGGCATTCACGCTTATCAAGTTTCGCCGTCAACTCGCAAAATCCTGGTTTATTCGCGTGCCAGCCGAACACCGGAAGCCTATCAATTGAAAAACTCAGCCCTGATGTTGATTGAGGAAAAACGAGGTAAACCATCGGTGACCAACCCAACACAAAATGAATGCGGCATCGAAGGCGAAACTGTTATTGGCCCTGTCAAACCTGTGGTTCGCGCAGGTGACCCGACGCCTAACACCGCACCTTTTCAAACAACACTGGTCGTGGTTACGGTTGGAGATGGGCGTGAAGTGGCGCGCTTCGACACCGGCAAAGACGGCAAGTTCCGCATCAAATTACCGCCGGGCGAATACCTTGTGAAGCCTGCTGTCCAAAGCAAAATGCAACGCGCCGGCGAGCAGCAGGTCACTGTGGTCGCAGGAAAATTCGCTCACCTTCGCATCGAATTTGATAGCGGAATTCGCTAGGTGACATAGAAATTGTTAGTGATAAAAACTTCAGGCGCGTTTCTGTATCAAGGCTCTGAGCAATAAACTTTTGAGTCGCACTTCGTCATCGCCTTGCAGTTCCAATTGCGCAGCATAAATCGGCATCGTTCGATCAAACTGCAACCCTTCTAATCGCACAGCATCTTTTTCCGTCGTAAAAATCCCATCGGCTCCTGCGGCGCGCGCAGCCGCTATCACCGTCTGCAAATCTTTCTGCGTGTACGCGTGATGGTCAGCAAAAAAATTTTCCGCAACCACATTCAATCCGCCTGCCATTAAATCATCGGAAAAAGCTTGCGGATTGCCTATGCCACACATCACTGCGATGTTCCAGCCCACAAAAGCATCGGCTTCGTAAATCTCATTGGTTTCAAGATGCCGAAATCGGTTTATCGTTGAATAAAAATAGAGGATGGGAATCTCATCGCCGCACACCTGTTTGATGATGGCAAGCGTTTGCCCCTGGTCAAACGGGCGGTCAGCGCGTGTGATAATCACGACATCGGCGCGTTTCAAAGCATAAAGCGGTTCGCGCAACTCCCCGAACGGAACCATCTCGAATTCGCCGAATGGATTGGTCGCATCAAGCAACAGAATATTCAAATCACGCGCCACCTGTAGATGTTGATAACCATCATCCAATATCAGCACATCACTATCAAAGATTTGCTTTGCCCAGATACCTGCTTCATAACGATTTTTATCAATAATCACGGGCACATCAGGCATCGCGCGCGCCAGCATCAAGGGTTCATCGCCAACCTCGGTATAACTTTCAACATTTTTGATTTGTGTTTGTTGTTGCGAACTCGTAGATAAGTTTTCCATCTGCTGGCGCGAATCATTCAGCACGCGGCGGTCTTTTGATTGACGCCCATAACCGCGTGTGAGGATAGCAACCGCGCGGTCTTCGCGGGTTAAGTAACGCGCAATGTAATTGACAAAAGGCGTTTTTCCGGTGCCGCCCAGAGTGATATTACCGACACTGATGACAAAGGCATCAAGCTTTTGGGTTTTCAGATAAGCGGTTTCATAAGCCACAATGCGCAACCGCACCAGCAGTTCATAGAGTTTTGCGGGTAGCCACAGCATTGCGCGTTTGAACTTTTCCTGTTTGCCAATCATTGCAATTAAGAGTGCATCATTTCCCGTAGGGCTGCAAAGACGCAATCGGTGGTGCCGCGATTGGCAAGCAGAATATCAAAAGCGCGTTTTCCGAGCGCCTCGGCTTGGTCAGGGTTTTTGAGCAAATGAGAGAGTTCGTCAGTGAGTTCAGGCAAACTCGCTGCGCCTGCGGATTTCAATTGCCGAATGGCATTGGCTTGCGAAAAATCGGCAATGATTTGCCGGAAATTTTCGGTGTGCGGACCAACGATAATCGGGGTTGCATTGGCAGCCGGTTCGAGGATGTTATGCCCGCCTTTGGCAACCAGACTGCCGCCGACGAAAACCGCGCGAGCGAACTGATAAGTGGCAACCAGTTCGCCGATTGAGTCCAGCAAAATGACTGCTGCATTTTGTGATTGCGTTGTTGGATTTGAAGTTTCCGAACGGCGAACGAATGTCAGACCTGATGTGGCAATCAGATTCGCGACTTCATTGAAGCGTTCCGGGTGACGTGGCGCAATGAGCATCCGCGTATTTTCAAGCGGTGTAGTTTTCCGAAGTTCCAGCAACGCATCCAGCAGTATGGCTTCTTCGCCGGGCGCTGTGCTGCCTGCAACAATCAAATGCTCAGTTGCCGAAAGGCTGAATCGTTCATCTAAATTTTTGCCTTTCACATTGGCGGTTTGATTGGATAAATCGACATCGTATTTTAAATTTCCGCAATCGCGAACCTGTGCCGGATGCGCGCCAAGCGCAATTGCGCGTTCGCTGTCGCCTTCCGATTGCATGACGAGCAGAGAAATTTCATTGAGAATGCTGGAGATGAAACGCCGGATAAACGAATACCGGGCAAATGAACGTGGCGAGATACGTCCGTTGACGATGGCGGTTTTGATGCCACGCAAGTGGCATTCGTGCAGAAATCTCGGCCAGATTTCGGTTTCAAGGATGATGACGACAGCAGGGCGCAGGCGATTGAGCACACGACGGACGGAAAATTTCCAATCGAAGGGAAAATAAAAGACCGCGTCGATTTTTTGTGGGCATTCTTTGCGTGCAAGTTGTTGACCAGTCTGCGTGGTGGTTGAAACGACCAGGCGGAATTCAGGCATCTCTGTTTTGATTTTTTCAAGCAACGGTCGCGCCGCGTTGAATTCGCCTACAGAAACCGTATGTACCCAAAGGGTCGGATGTTGAGTCTGGTTATTAAGCGATTCTGGTAAAAAGCCCAGTCGCTCTTTGAAGTTGTTGAAATATTTTCCGTAACGAAAAGCCTGATAGAGGAAGTAGGGCGCGAGCAGTAAGAAAAAACAGGAAAGCGCGAAGCTGTAAAAGAAAAACATTATTGATAACAAGTCAGACAAGCAAGACGTGAAACTGGCTGCCGCAGCCGATTTCACGTCTGCTACTGAAATCAAAATGATTTATTTTGCGCGTTCAAGATAAACGCCCTTTGTCGGGTCAACACGAATGCGGTCGCCTTCTTTGATAAATGGCGGCACCTGAATGGTGACACCGGTTTCAAGCTTTGCCGGTTTCGGACTGTTAGATGCGGTTGCGCCTTTGAGTTCGGGCGGTGTTTCAATCACGGTGAGTTCAACGGATGCCGGAAGTTCAACGCCAAGCGGCGAACCTTCAAAAAATTCGACTTGGATCTTTGCGCCGGCGACCAGATAATCCATTGCATCGCCGAGGGTTTCGTTATCAAGCGCGACCTGATCATAGGTTTCGGTATTCATGAAATGATGCATGTCGCCATCGGAATACATATATTCCATTTCATGCTCTTCAAGCATCGCCCGTTCGATGTTTTCAGTTGAACTGAACCGGACTTCCGTTGAGGAACCGGTTTTGACATTGCGCAGTTTCGCCTGCACGAAAGCGCGGAGATTTCCGGGCGTTCGATGTTGAAAATCCATCACCCGATGCGGCGCATTGTTGTACATAATAATCATTCCACGTCTAATATCGTTTGCTTGCATAAGTGAATTTATTCCCTTCTCAAAGTGTTATTCTATATAGTAATAATTTGGCGGTAAAACCAACCTTGTAAAATACCGCATCGCAAATGAATGTTGCAAGGATGTTGGCGATACTTGCCGGAGGCGGCGATTGCTTGCATCTGAAAAGATGCCGATGCTAGTATCGGGCTTAATTTAAACGACGATTTACTGAATACACCGCAAGTGAACCGAAATTTTATCGAGGAGTTTTATTGTTAATGAAAGCGACACGCAGAGCAAAAATAACCGCGCTCGGACGTTATGTTCCGCCGAAAGTCGTCACCAACCATGATTTGGCGAAACGCGTGGATACCAATCACGATTGGATTGTCGAGCGCACAGGCATTTATGAACGCCATATGGTCGAAAAAGGCACAGCCACTTCTGACCTAGCCGCAATGGCTGTGGATGACATGCTGAAACAGCGCGGCATCGAAGCCGACGAAGTCGACCTCATCATTGTGGCAACCGTCACCCCTGATATGTTTTTTCCAGCGACCGCCTGTTTGGTACAAAACAAAGTAAGGGCGAATCGCGCCTGGGGGTTCGACGTGTCGGCCGCGTGTTCAGGATTTCTTTATGCTTTGACGGCAGGTGCACAATTTATTGAATCAGGTGCCCATAATAAAGTGGTGGTGGTTGGCGCTGATGTCATGTCCAGCATCATTGATTTTGAAGATCGCTCAACCTGCGTGTTGTTTGGCGATGGCGCGGGCGCAGTGTTATTGGAACCCAGCGAAGATGAAAGTTTAGGTATACTGGATTTCGGACATGAGGTTGATGGTTCGGGCGGAAAACATCTTTATATGCCAGGCGGCGGAAGCCTCAACCCTTCATCACACGAGACGGTTGAGAAAAAGATGCACTACGTTCATCAAGAGGGACAGGCGGTATTCAAATACGCGGTTCGTAAAATGGGGGAAGCCAGTAAAGCAACGCTTGAGCGTAACGGACTTGAAGGCAAAGACATTGATTTATTTATAGCCCATCAGGCGAATTTGAGAATCATCAATGCAACGGCTGACAAACTCGGACTGGATGAAAGCAAGGTTGTCAAAAACATTCACAAATTTGGCAATACCACTGCCGCCACCATTCCCCTTGCAATCGGCGATGCCATTGATGACGGTCGATTGAAAAAAGGCAGCCTTGTGCTGTTTGCAGCCGTCGGCGCAGGCTTTACGGTTGGCTCTGTGTTAGCGCGCTGGGCTTATTGACAATTGCGATGGTCGAATAAATTTTTCAGGCGCGAGTTGAATAATGATTCAATCGCGCCTTTGGTTTATTAAAAACTTAAATCAGGTGATGACCTAATAACTTGTTGCTGCCTGTGCGCTGCTGGTTTTTAAACCGGATGCTTCCTGAAAAATTTTCACGCCGACGCTGGCACCAATGCGGGTTGCCCCGGCGCGAATCATATCTTGTGCCTGTTGATAATCCTTAACGCCGCCTGATGCTTTCACCCCCATGATACTTCCTACGGTGCGTCGCATTAATTCAATATCGGCGACGGTCGCTCCGCCTTTGCTGAACCCCGTGGATGTTTTAACGAAATCCGCGCCCGACTGTTTCGAGAGCAAACAGGCTTTCACCTTCTCGTCATCGGTAAGCAGGGCGGTCTCAATGATGACCTTGCAGAGGCAATCCGCTTCGTGTGCGACATCAACCACACCTTTAATATCACGCAACACCAGTTCATCATCGCCCGATTTCAAGGCACCAACATTGATGACCATATCAAGTTCGGTTGCGCCATCAAAAATTGCCCGGCGCGCTTCATAGGCTTTGGTGTCAGGGACATTCGCGCCCAGCGGAAATCCGATAACTGTACAAATCTTCACGCCGCTACCACGTAAAGCACAAGCCGCTTCGCGTACCCAGATGGGATTGATACAGACAGATGCAAAGCCATAGCGCGCGCCTTCTTCACAAATTTTTAAAATGTCATCGCGTGACGCTTCGGGTTTAAGTAAGGTATGGTCGATATACAAAGCAACTTTGCGCGCGGCTTCGCTCTCTGCGCCGCTCAGCCCAAAACGAATGCCGCCGTGCGCAAGAATCGATTGCATCCGATCAGGACATTTCACAAAACATTCATCGTGACATATGCTGCATTCATTGCTGCCGGCGTTTGAACTTAATCGCGAAAGAATCACGTCGGTGATTTGCGAAACCAAATCTTCAATATTGAATTCGTTCGACATCATAGGAAATTAAATAATGCTTTTTGAAATTACACCGCGTTGATGAGTTTTTTTATTTCTACTGTCAACGGAGAGAGATATTATCTGCGAGCAATTCATGAAGTCAATTGAGCATATTAAACATCAAAAGCGTGAATGTTGGTTGGGCGGAACATCGTTCGGTGAAACTGGCTCCTGTAGCCGGTTTCAAGGTGCGCACCTTGAAACCGGCT